>NZ_CP011387.1:2705000-2877500 GCF_001644565.1 Deinococcus puniceus
GCGGTGGCCGCGTAGATCAGGGCCGGATCGCCGCCGAGGGCCACCGCCACCTCTAACCGTTGGCCCAGTTTGCGGGCCTTCTCCAGATGGCGCGTGCCTGTTTTGTGGCGCTGCCAGTGCATCCCGGTGGTGTTGCGCGACATGACCTGCATGCGGTACATGCCCATATTCCGCTCGCCCGTTTCGGGGTCTTTGGTGATGACCAGTGGCAGCGTCACGAACGGCCCGCCGTCTTGCGGCCAGCATTTCAGCACGGGCAGTTTCGAGAGGTCTACCTCATCGCCGCGCCATACTACCTCCTGCACCGGGCCAGTTTTGACGCGCTTGGGGGGCAAGTTGGCCGCGTCCTTCAACTTGGTCACGTTGCCCAGCATTCCGCCGATGCCGCCGCTGCCTTTCAAGTCGATCAGGGCGCGCACTTTGGCGGCCAAATCATCTAGATCGGACACGCCCAGCGACAGGGCCGTGCGTTCGCGTGTGCCCATCAGCCCAATGACCAGCGGAAAGGGACTGCCCTTCACGTTCTCGAACAGCACGGCGGGGCCGCCTGCCTTGACCAAGCGGTCTGCGATTTCGGTGATTTCCAGCTCCCGGTCTACCGGAAAAGGCACGCGCACGAGTTCGCCCCGGTCTTCGAGCAGCCGCATAAAGGTTCTCAGGTCAGGAAACGCCATGACGCGAGTGTAGAGGCACGGGGCCGGGGCAACCGTACCGGAGAAGGCAAAAAGGGAAGGCAGTCTAAGGGTTGAGGGTCTAAGGAAGGTCAAGGGCACATGTTTGAGGCGAAGTCGGAATCTGTTCTTAGTCTTCTGTTCTTAGACCCTTAGACGCCTTCCCCACTGCCGCCACTTTATAAACCCCATCCCACTTTTGGCCGACGCCCCGCGCCCACCGCGCCGCTACGGTACGGGCATGACACAACCAGAGCCAGTGCCGCACCTTCCGTCTGTGTCCACTTCTGCTCCTGCTGAAGCGCATCCTCTGACCCCTGCACCGACTTGGGACGCTACACCCCGGCCCCGGCCAGAGCGGGCGGCGTGGCCTGCGGTTGCGGCGGCGGTGGCTGGAGTGGCCGCCCATTTCCTGACCGTCAACACATTCGGACAGTCGGGCCTTAATGTGGCGGTTTGGGTGGCACTTTGGGGCGGCTTACTGCTGTGGAGTGCGCGGCAGCGCGGCGAGAAACCCTCCCGCGAAGGACTGACCCTGCTGGGCGTGGCGCTGGCCTTTGCTCTCACGTTTGCCTTGTGGGACGCTCCGGGTGAGTTCCAGTTTTTGAATGGGCTGGCCCTCTTGCTGGCGTTGGTCTTGGGCGCGGCGGTCTGGCGACACGCGGGGCTGGCAACCACCGCCACCGGACGCATGACGGGCATGGTCTTCACAGGCGGGCTGAGGCTGATCTACGGCCCTTTTGCCTTATTGGAGCGCTTTCCGTGGGGGCGATTGCGCGGAGCCAAATCCGGGCGGGCCACACCTTGGTTGACTGGCTTGCTCCTCACTCTGCCCGTGTTGCTGGTCTTCGGCGGGCTGCTGGCTGGGGCCGACAGCGGTTTTGCCGATCTGATTTCCGGGCTGTGGCGCTGGAATCCAGAGGACTTGATTCAAAGCTCGTTTTCGGTGCTGCTGTGGGTAGCCTTCGCGTGCGGCCTCGCGTATCCGGCGCTGATGGCGCTCTCCCCTACCCTGCTGGGAACCGCCACCGACACGCCGGAAGAACGCGGCGGGCGCTTGGGCCTGATCGAAACAGGAATGCCGCTGCTGGCGCTAGGAGCCTTATTTCTGGTTTTTCTGTTCACGCAACTGCCCTATTTCCTCAGCGGCGTGACTCTGCCGGACGGCTTCACTTTCGCCGAATACGTGCGGCGCGGCTTTTCGGAGTTGCTGTGGGTGGCCTTCCTGACGCTGGGGCTGCTGCTGGCCGCTTACGGCCTCACGCGGCCAGAAGTACGGGCGCAGACCACTTACCGCCTGTTGAATCTGGCGGTGCTGCTGCCACTGGCGCTGGTGCTGGTCAGTGCGGCCAACCGGTGGCGGCTGTACACGCTGGCGTATGGCCTGAGTGAAATCCGCGTGCTGGGCGCGGCGCTGCTGGTGTGGTTGGTGCTGGCGCTGGCATGGTTGGGCGTCTGCCTGTGGCGCGGCACGCTGCGGCGCTTTGCTTATCCGGCGTTGCTGGCGGGCTTCGGCACGTTACTGATTGCCACCCTGATCAACCCCGGCGCACTCATTGCCCGCGTGAATGTGGGGCGCGAACTCGCCGCCGTGACCAACGTCACCCGCAGCACGCCCCAGCAAGCCGATGTCTGGAAGTTGATCTCTCTGGGAGCCGACGCCGTGCCGACTGTGGTGGCGAATCTGGACAAGCTCAGCCGCATTTGCCCCAACACAGAACGCGAGTGCAACAACTCCCGCGCTTACGTGGTGCAACGGCTCAAAGTGGAGTACGGCGCGGCGCGTGACCTGCGAGTTTGGAATCTCAGTCAGGAGCGGGCGCGGCGGGCGGTGCTTGGGCTTCGGGAGTAATTTAGGGGCGGTTTAGTTCATCCCCTTCAGCCGCTCTTGCCGTTCCACCGACACGGGCCAAGGATCGCGCCGCCACGGACTCTGCGCGTCTTCCATCAGCCAGCGAATGCTCCCCGCGTAACGCTTATTGCGTGTGCCGTCCATCAAGCCGCCGGATTTCCAGAATTCCGCGCCCGCCAGAAAGCTTTGGCCGTACACTTCCCAACTGCCGAACAGGTCTTGGGAGATGATCCGGCACTGACGCAGAATCCGCCAGCATTCGGCTTCCGAGAGGTAGCCCAGCGCGTGGGCCATCGCCGCTACATCCACAGCGCGGGCCAGATCGAAAGCCGCGCCGCCCGCCTCGCCTGCCTGCGCTTCCCACTTGCTCACCACGCCCGCCTCACGCGCCCTGCCCTTCAAGTCCTCACCCTCAGCTAAAGCTTGCCGCACCTGCAGATAGGGCAAGCGGTGGCCGCTGTCGATCAGCCACGCGAGGGTGTGCAGGGCCGACCCATGATCGGTGATGTCCCAGCCGTCTTCCAGCGCCTTTCGTAATTCGTGTTCTTGGCCCGCAGGCGGCGTCAGGCGGTAGAAGTATTCAAGCTCACGGGCATCGTCTTCGTGCGGAAAGATTTCCAGCCAGATTTCGGTAAACGGCGCGCGGAGATTGAGGGCAAACCGGTCAGCGGGGGAAAGCGCGGCGGAGGCAGCTTCAAACCGCTCTAGACGGGCTTCCGTCTTGGCCTGTTGTTCGGCAGCCTGCACGGCTTTGGCTGCTGCCTCCTCTTCTTTGGCTTCCGCGATGCCTTCACGTGCGCCTTCCAGCATGGCCCGCCCTGCCCAAATCAGGAGCATGACCACCAACACGACGGCGATAGGCACCAGCAACCGAACAACATCCATAAGTCCCAAGGTACCCCAGCCACCGGAATCAGGCTCCATAGGTTTCCGATAGTCTTTGGGGTATGACCAATCCGATAGACCAGATGCGGGCCGCCCTCGCGTCCACCGACCTCGACGGCTGGCTGATCTACGATTTTCAGGGCCTGAATCCGCACGCGGCGAAAGTATTGGGGCTGCCCAAAGAGGCTTTCCTGACGCGAAGGTTTTTCGTCTGGGTGCCGCGTGAAGGGCAAGCGGTGCTGCTGCACAACCACATCGAAGGCGGCACTTGGGCCACCCTCTCGGCGGGCTGGGGCGTGGAGCGGCGGGCTTTCGGATCGCATGACCAACTGGACACGGCCCTGCGCGACGTGGTGGCCGGGAAGCGCGTGGCGATGGAATACAGCCCACTTGGCTCAGTGCCGTATGTGAGCCGCGTGGACGCCGGAACCGTGGAGCGCGTGCGGGCGGCGGGCGCAGAAATAGTATCGAGCGCCGATCTGCTGCAAGCCTTCCTGATCTGGAGCGCCGAAGATTTGGCCGCGCACGAGCGGGCTGTAGCTGTGCTGATGCAGGCCAAAGACGACGCCTACCGCCTGATTCACGAGCGGTTGAAGGCAGGCCAAACCGTGACCGAACTGGACGCACAGGCCGTGATCGGGCAGGCGATTGAGGCGGCGGGCATGGTCAGCGGCCACCCCGTGAACGTCAGTTTTGGTGTGAATGCCGCCGATTCCCACTACGAACCCAACCCCGAACAACACGCCACGCTGAGCTGGGGCCAGTGCGTGCTGATCGACCTGTGGGCACAGGAACCGGGCCGCCCATTTGCCGATGTGACGTGGGTGGGCTACGCAGGTCAGCCGTCTGAGACGTACTTGGATGCGTGGCAGGCGGTGGCGGCGGCGCGGGATGCGGGCATAGCGCAACTGCTGGCGGGCGGCGACCTGAGCGGCTGGCAGATAGACCGCACCGTGCGCGACACGATGGGCGCACCTTGGAGCGAATTCTTTTTTCACCGCACTGGACATGACCTCGGCGTGCAGATTCACGGCAGCGGCGCAAACTTGGACGACTACGAAACCCACGACATCCGCCGCCTGACCCCCGGCCTGTGCGTGACTGTGGAACCCGGCACTTATCCGGCGGCGCAGGGCTTTGGGATTCGAACTGAGGTGGACGTGTACCTAGACCCGGCGGGCGCACGGGTAACGACGGATACACAGCGGCAGCCTTTTGTGCTTGGCATGGGTGACTGGGAGGCGGTGCGGGCGGCGGCTTATGGGGAGGAGGCGGTGGGCTAGGGTTAACTTCAAGGGCTGAATCTTAGGTTTAGCTCCGCACCCTTGAGGGGGGAGGTTGGGAGGGGGTGGTGAGCAACGCGATTGCCCTTGCCCTTCTTAGACCCTCAGACCCTAGACCCTTAAACCCTTTCCCCATCGTCCCAACGCCCATCCCCCACCCCACAGCCCGACCTTACGGCAGCCTTCATCTGACTCATCCGGTCAGTTTGCGGCAAATGCTCTAGGCTAGGCGCATGGCGAATCTCGGCTCCTCCACGGTCATGCTTACGGGCGCGGGCGGCGCACTCGCCACCGCGATAGCTCAGGAATTAGAAGATGCAGGCGCACAAATCGTGCTGGTGGGGCGGGGCGAAGCGTTGGCGAAGGCCGCTGACCGCTTTCCCGCCACCGAAGTGATTGATGTAGACCTGACCGACCCCGCCAGCGTAGACCTGCTCCGCAAGGTGAAGGTAGACACGCTGGTGCATACGGCAGGCGCGTTTGCGATGCAGGACGCGCAAAAGGCCACTACCGCCGACCTGAACGCCATGTTCGGGGCGAATATGCTGACCCTCTTTCACGCGGTTCAGGGCGTGCTGCCCTCTATGCTGAAGCAAAAAGACGGCCTGATCATGGGCGTCAGCGCAGGCCAAGCAGCACGCCTGAGTGGCCCCCGCGCCGCGCTGTATACGGCCAGCAAAGCCGCTGTCAGCGCCTATATCCTCAGCCTCCACGACGAACTGAAAGCCAAAGGCGTGCGCGGCTGCGTGCTGTACCCGATGGGGGCCGTAGACACACCTGCCAACCGGGACGCGGGCATGAGTTGGGACAGCTTGATCGACCCGCGTGGGCTGGCAAAAAGTGTGGCCCACGCACTCACACGGCCAGACCGGGCGCACGTGACGGAGTTGAAGGTATACCCGGACGTTTGAGGGGCGGAAGGGCTAAGGGGCAATGTTGAAGGGGGCTTGGTCTAAGGGTCGAGGGTTGAAGGGTCTAATGAAGGGAGCAAAACCCCGACACCGCCACCCCACACCGTCCCCACCCCACTGCGTGTGAGGCCGTCGTGCGTGCAACGCGCGGGCCAATTCCATCTTGGATTGAACTGGCGATTCCGCTTCTAAAGAGGGATTCAGCCGCCTTGAAACGCGACAAGATCAATACTGCCTAGTGCAACGTTAGCTCCCCTGCACCCTTTGGGGGCGGGGGCTGGGGGGTGGGGGAATCCAACGTGGGACAAGGCCAATAACCCTCTTACCCGCCAAGCGCCACCCGAACTACTTCCGCCAACCCGCCCTCATATCCCCCGATACGCGGCCAGGTCGCCGGAAACGGCTGGGTATGCGTGACCTCGTTGGGTACGACCAGCACGCGGGTTCCGGCAGCGACGGCGGCGGTGGCCCCGTTCAAGCTGTCTTCCACGGCAATGCATTCTTCGGGCTTCAGGCCCAAGCGGTGTGCGGCCAGCAGGTACAACTCGGGATCGGGTTTCACGCGGGCTACATCGTCGCGGGTGGCTAGGACTTCAAACAGGTGCAGCATGCCGTGATGCTCCAGCCAGCGCGTAACCCAAGCGCGGTCACTGCTGGTAGCGAGGGCGAGGCGCAATCCGGCGGGCCGCACTGCCTCCAACACCGCCCGCACGCCGGGGCGCACATCCTGTTCCTGTATGTCGGCCAAAATTCGTCCGTGCAGCGCGGCGTGTACTTGCTCCCGGTCTGCCCGCACCGCATCGGGCAAGCCCGCCCAAGGATCGAAGGCGTCCCACGTGCCGATCCCGCGCTGCCAGTCCGAGAGGGCCAGTTCGCGGCCATGCGTGCGGTACAGCTCCTGCCAGTGCCAGAATTCGCGGCTTTCGGTGTCCAGAATCGTGCCGTCAAAATCGAAAATGATGGCCCGGATGCCGTGTGGAAGGGCGGTCAGGACGGATTCGGGGGCGGTCATGGGGGCAGTGTAGGGGGCAGGTTGCTGCAAAAGGATGACAGCATCTCCTCGCCAAGTCTTTAGATGGACGTCTGCCCCCAAGTCACCCGCTATGCTGACTCCCTATGGCCGAATGGGTGCAAAACGTGATGGACACTTTGGGTTACGCGGGAATTTTGCTGCTGATGATCGTGGAGAATTTGTTTCCACCTCTTCCTAGTGAGGTGATTTTGCCATCGGCGGGCTTCGCGGCCTCACGCGGAAGCCTGAATGTGGTCATCGTGGTCATCGTGGCAACCATCGGCAGCGTGGTGGGAACCCTGCCGCTGTATTACATCGGGCGGGCCTTTGGCGAAGAAAAGCTGGTGGCGTGGGCCGACAAACACGGCAAATGGCTGACCCTGCGCGGCAAAGACATCCGCAGGGCCGACGACTGGTTCGACAAACACGGCCCCAAGGCCGTCTTGTTTGGCCGCATGATTCCCGGTATTCGGAGCCTGCTCAGCCTGCCTGCAGGCATCAGCGAGATGCCGATCTTTACATTCCTGATCTACAGCACCATCGGGTCGGCCCTGTGGGCTTCTTCACTGGTGGCCGCTGGTTATATCCTCGGCGAAAATTTTGACCAAGTGGAGCATTACATCAGCCCCGTTTCGAGGGTGATTCTGGTGCTGCTGGTCATCGGCGCGGCGGTGTGGTTCGTGCGGCGCAAGCAGGCGCAGAAGGCGGAAACGACGTAAGTGGTGGGTGGTCAGTAGAGAGTGGGAAAAGAGCGGGCCTGTCAACAAAAATTTGTTGACAGGCCCGCTCTTCCATCTTTTTCCACTCACCGCCCTCAGAACACTCCGCCCTCGAACACCCCCCGAATCTCCTCCCGGCTCATGCCCAAGCTCAGCAGCACCATCAGCAGCAGGCGGGCTTTGTGCGCGTTGAGGAAACTGGCGGGAATGGCTCCGGCGGCCACCAACGTCGCGCCGCCGCCCGCGTAGCCGTACACCGGAATAACCGGGCCAGCGTGCGTGCGGGTGGCGATAATCACAGGTTGAGTAGTTGAGGCAATCAGGGGCAGGAGTTCGGCGGGCAAGTTGCCTGTACCCAGCGCGGCAATGACCAAGCCATCCGCCCTCGCTTCGGCTTCGGCGTAGCCTTCGCCTGTCCAGCCTGCAGCGGCGTACAGGATTTCCACACGGGCAGTGAGCACTTCCGGCGCGTAAGTGGGGCGCGGTTCGGGGGTGGCAAAGTAGCGCAAATGCGCCTGCATCTGATCTCGCGGGCCAGCCCGGTCTATGCGTCCAATCGGGCCGGGATAGCCCCCGAAAGCGTCAACGGCGGTGGTATGCACTTTGGTCACGGTTCGGGCATCAAAAATATCGCCGCTGAACACGGCCAGCGGGCCACGCCCAGCGGTCTGGGGATGCAGCGCCGTATAAGCCGCGTCCAGCAGGTTGCCGGGGCCGTCCCAAGAGATTTCTTCGGCGTGCCTCATGCTGCCCGTGAGGACAACTGGAGTTCGCGCCGACAGCGTGAGATGCAGCAAAAACGCCGTTTCTTCCAGCGTATCGGTGCCGTGCGTGACCACGATCCCGTCGGCGTCGGGGGCCAGCCGCTCAATCAGGTGCGCCAGATGCAGCATGTGCGCGGGCGTGACGTGCGGGCTGGGTAGGTTGAACGGCTGGTGATGCGTGACCTGCACACCCGGCAACCCCGGCACGCTGGGCGGCGTCTGGGGCGTCACTCCGCGTCCATCGGGGCTGGGGCGGCTGGCAATCGTGCCCCCGGTATGAATGACGGCGAGGCGCTTCATGGGGAGGTCATACGGACTCTGCTCCATTCCGCCACAACCGCAACCCCACCACTTGCGGCTCCACAACGCGGAGTCCGTCTTTTTTCCCACTCGCTTCGCTCCGATCGAATCCCAAAAGAGCAGGAGTCAATCGGAATCAAGATCACCTGTTGCTGTGTCATTTATCTGTGGCTCACTTCCCCCGGCTTTGGCGCAGCATCACCCAGATGACGGCGATGCCGAATACCACCACTGTGAAGGGCAATTCGGCCAGCGCCGCGTCAGTTAGGGCCGCGCCTGCACGGGTGCGCTGCACAAGGCCGATGATGAACCAGAGGGCCGCCGCCAAAGCTGCGATGCCCCAGACTCTCGCCGTCATTTTCACACCTTAACCTGACTTATGGGCCTACTCGTGGGCCGCGTCTACGAGGGCCTGTGCGCCCCGGTCTAGCAGATCGGCGGCCAATTCCGCGCCTATATCGGCGCATTCGCCCGCGTCTCCGATGCTGGTGGCCCGGATGACTTTGGTGCCGTCCAGTGCGGCCACCCAGCCCTCGAGGGTCAGCACGCCGCCCTTGATGGTGGCGTGTGCGCCCACCGGGGCCATGCACCCGGCTCCCAGCCCCGCCAAAAACTCGCGCTCGGCGGTAATGCGGTCATCGGTGGTGTGATCGTGAATGGCGTAGGCGACTTCCACGTTCAGGTCGTCGTCGGCGCGGGTCTCTAGGGCCAGCGCCCCCTGACCGGGAGCAGGCAGCATGATGTCAGGTTCCAAGAACTCATCGATCCGGTTGCGCATTTCGGTTCTGATCAGGCCCGCTGCGGCCAGAATGATGGCGTCGTAGTCAGGCGTGGCCAGCACCCCAAGGCGCGTGTCGATGTTGCCCCGCAAGTCGATGACCTGAAGATCGGGGCGGTAGGCCATCAGGAAAGCTTTGCGCCGCACACTGCTGGTGCCGATGCGTGCGCCCTTGGGCAAGTCGGCCAGCTTTTTCATGCCTTCTTTGCCGATCAGCACGTCGCGTGCATCGACCCGTTTGGGAATGGAAGACACTTCTAGGCCTTCGGGCTGCACGGTGGGCAAATCCTTGAGGGAATGCACCGCGATGTCGATCCGTTTTTGCAACAGAGCGTCTTCGATTTCCTTGACCCAAAAGCCTTTATCGCCTTTCTGAGCCATCTCTGAAAGGCTTCCCCGGTTCTTGTCGCCGCCCGTGGAGATGGTTTGAATCCGGAAATCCGTTTCAGGCCATTCTTCCTTGAGTCGGGCGACTACCCACCGGGTTTGCGCGAGTGCAAGCGTGCTCCCACGCGTCCCTACCGTGACCGTCCGCATAACCCTCTCAGTATAGACGGCTTTTGGCACAGGCGCGGGTTACGGGCCGCAAATGCAAAGACTTGATGCACGCCCGCCGTCAGGAAGATGGCAGAAACGCCGCTGAATCTAGTGCATTCGACGGCGTTGCCAAGAATTGGGCGAGACGAGGTTAGAGGTCGTCTTCCAGATCGAGATCAGACTCTGGTTCTTGTTCTGCACCGCTGTTCTGGGCCGCCGTGACCTGCGGGCGCACGAAGCGCATGTAATCCAGCCAAGGGGCCACGTGGCCGAGTTGACGGATGAGCAGGGCAATCTGGGCGGTGTGGCGCACCTCATGGGTCATCACGTGCCACATCAACTGATCCAGCGTGACGGTATCGCTGGCGGGGTCGTCCTGCACCAATTTCACGCTCTGGTTCAGGTCGGGTTCGCTGTCAAGGAAGGCCTGAGTCTGCTGACTGACCTCGCGGCCATACTCGATGATCCAGCCGAGTTCGTACTGGGCGGCGTCGGGTTTGATCCAGTCGTGGCGGTAGTTACCCGACTGCTGCACGCCCCCTCCGCGTGCAATAGCGTGAACCCAATGGTCCTCTACGTCTGTGACGTGTAAGAGCAGGTCTTTGATGGTGTGGAAACGATCCCCATTTTCGATCAGGTTGCGGTTGAGTTCCTCTGCGGGCAAGGCACGCAGGAAATTCCACAACTGCTCGCGGGCAGCGGACAGGTAGGTGTAATACTCGCGAACATTCATGGTCGGTTCACAGCATACCCTTTAAGGAGCGCCTGTGGTGTTGACTGGGCAGCCACAAGCCTATATTCTTCTGCCCGGTCAGTCATTAATGGGCTTTCTAAATACGGCATCAGGCAATCCCTAAGTTGCTCTAATGTTTCGATCTGCACCAACGCGGCGTGTAAGTCGGGCACATCGGGCAGATAATGGGGCAGCACTTTGCGGAGGGGCAGCAGGCTAACGCGGCCTGTGCCGAGTGGCCCCGCATAAAATTGGATGTGCAGCTCGGCGTGCCGGAGGGCAGTGGCGGCGCGGGTGGGCAAGCTCGGCCAGGCGTCGTCGCCTGTGGCCAAGGCCCGGAAGATCCACGGATTGCCTACCGCGCCGCGCCCGATCATGACGGCAGCTACCCCCGATTGGCGGCGTTGGCGGGCCTGCTCTACGTTGCGAATATCGCCGCTGCCGATCACAGGCACGCTTACACTAGCCCCGACCGCCGCGATGGCGTCCCAGTCGGCTTCTCCGGTATACCGCTGGGCACTGGTGCGCCCGTGTACCGTAATGATCGCCGCGCCCGCCTCGGCCAAACCCTGCGCCACTTCTAGGCTGCGGTTGCTGTCCCAGCCGAGGCGAATCTTGGCGCTCACATCCAGTCCGGTTGCGCCGCGCATGGCCCGGATAAGCTCAAAGGCCAGTTCAGGCGTTTGCAACAGGCATGCGCCGCCCTTGCCGCGAACTTTGGGCACGGGGCAGCCCATGTTCAGGTCTAGGGCTGCCGGAGCAAACCAGCCCTCCGCTTTGGCGACGGCGGCGGCCAACACCTCCGGTTCTGTGCCGAAGAGCTGCACCACCCGCCCCACTTCACCCGCGTAGGGACGGCCCAGATTCAGGCTCTCGGTGTCGCTGCCCAGCGCCAAACCGCGTGAACTGATCATTTCGCTGACCGTCCAGAGTGCGCCCTGCTCGGCGGCCAACTGGCGCATGGGCGCGTCGCTGTAGCCTGCCATCGGGGCCAGCACCGCCCCGCCCTGCCGCGCCGCTGGGGACGCCAACCGGGCGGCATAAAAGCCCGGTTGGGAAGCGGGAGCCAGAGGGGAGGAAGCGGGGGCGGGCGCGGACGTCATCCCGGCAGGGTAGCGCACCTCCCCCCACCAAACGGTGAATCCAACATCAACCCAGCCATTCGCTGAATTCATGTTGCATCTGGTAGTCCGGGGCGTATGCTCTGGGCAGTCCGGCAACCCACAGACCTTCCTCTGGACTTCCCTTGGAATGTCATCTGCACCATGCTGCCGGATCGGAGGCTTCGACCTTGAATGCGACCCGCTTGGCGCTGCACCACGCGCCACTGCTTCACAGCCTGTACACCGCCGCCCCCGGCTACTTCGCCCTGTTGGGCAGCCGTGTTCCCAGCCTGACCGAAGTCGAGCGCGACGTAGAATTCGCCCTACTCGACCCGCGCCGACGCTTGGAACTGCTGCACGACGACGACGGCAATCTGGTGGGCAGCTTGGACTGCAAACACGATTACCCCCAACCGGGTGACCTGACCATCAATCTGCTGCTGATCCGCGAAGACCGCCAGTCCCAACGGTTGGGTGAGCAGGCGGTTCGGCACCTAGAAGCGCGGGTGCCGAGGAGCACGACCCGGATTCTGGCCAGTGTGCTGGGCGACAACCCACGCGGCGCACGCTTTTGGGAGCGGCTGGGCTACACCTTCGCCCTCGATGCCCGCCCAGTGATGACGTGGTATGCCAAGGCGGTAGGCGTGCCTGCAAGCGCGGGGAAACGTGTGGTGCAGGGTGTGAGCGCAGACTAGAGGAAGAGGGCGAACCCCCCCGTTGCTCCGCAACGCCCCCCCTTAGAGGTGGGGACAACAGCAGTTGCGCTCCCCTTTAAGGGGGGCTGGCTGCGCAGCAGACTGGGGGGTTTACACGCCAACTTGATCTCCAAACTTGCACCCAGTCGGCCTTCACAGCTTATGGCCCAGAGACCACAGCCTAACTCCCACCCAAGCCCATGCCATCATCAGCACCTATGATCGTGAAATACGGCGGCAATGCCATGAAAAGTCTGGAACTTCGGCGGGCGGTGGCGGCTGAAATCGCGGCGCTGCGGGGGCTGATGCCTGTGGTGGTGGTTCACGGCGGCGGCCCGGTCATAGAGCGCGAATTGGCGGCGCGGGGCATTGCCAGCGAGTTCCGGGGCGGCCTGCGCGTGACCTCACCCGCAGCGATGGACGTAGTGGAAATGGCGCTGTGCCAACTGAACAAGCAATTGGCGCAGGACATCGGCGGCGCGGTGGGGCTGATGGGACGCGACTGCAACCTGCTGACCGCCGAACCCTTTGACCCGGAGTTGGGGCGTGTAGGCCGCGTGACAGGCGTGAATGCCGACCTGCTGCGAACCCTGCTGGGGGCCGGAATAACGCCTGTGGTGGGCTGCGTGGCGGTGGGGCCAGACGGGGACGCGCTGAACATCAACGCCGATACCGCTGCCGGAGCCGTAGCCGGGGCGCTGAATGAAGGCATCATCTTTCTGACCGATGTAGACGGCGTGTACCGCGATTACCCTGACCCTGCCAGCCGCGCCGAAGCCCTCAGCCGGGCAGAAGTTGAAGAAGGCATCGGCGCAGGCTGGATCGCGGGCGGCATGATTCCCAAAGTCCGCGCCGCGCTGGATGCCCTAGACCGGGGCGCACCACACGCCACGATTGCCAGCGGCATGGAGGCCGGGGTGCTGGGGGCAGCGGCGCGGGGGGAAGCAGGGACGGTGGTGACGGGGTAAAAGGGGTTTGGGGTGTGGGTGGTAGGGAGGATAAAAGATATATCAGGCAATACTTTGCGGCCTGAGCAGATCAACCCCCCCTTTGCTGACGCAACGCCCCCCCTTAGAGGTGGGGGATAAAAGCTGTTGCGCTCCCCTTGAGGAGGGCTGGCTGCGAAGCAGACTGGGGGGTTACTTGGCAGCCTCCATCCGGTAGAAATTAAGAGCGCGTCCGGCTAAAAATCAGCGTATCCCGCAGTTGGCTCGGATCGTTGGCCGCCACCGTGTCATTCACCAAATGAGCGTCCAGCGTGTACTCCAGCGCGGGCGGAATGCGGGCGCTGCGGTGGTTGGCCGGATCGCAGCGGATTTCTAGGCGGCGAAAGCCGAGGCCGCCGCTTGCTGCCGGATTGAGCGCCAGTTCGGTCAGGGCGTGCGTGACTTCGGTGGCGTAGCCCTGCCCCGCGTGGGCGGTGGCGATCCAGTAGCCGATTTCGCCCTTGGGCACGCGCCAATCGAGGGCGTGATAGCCGCTGCTGCCGATCAGTTCGGGCGGCACTCCGGCCTGTTCCGGCACACGCCAGACGTGATAGCGCAGGTTCTCACGGGCATCGAACTTGGCGGTTACATCCTGCAAATTGTCGCGCGTGGCGATCAGATCAAGCGGCGTTTGCGCCCAGATCATCCACGGTTGCAATTCCGGCAAAGAGGCTTGGACAGCGGCGCACAGGGCTTCGGCGTCGGCAGGATCGGGCCGCCGCAACAGCAGGCGCGGGGTGCGGATTTCGTGCGGAACGGTGGGCAACGTGGGCATAAGCAAGAGTAGCGGTCAGCAGCGAGCAGGCGGCCAAATGGTGCGGTGAAAGACTCAGCGAGAAGACAGCCGAACAGCCAGATCAACGGCACTTCGATAGGGATCATGCGCGGTGTTTGCGTATCTAGAGCGTTTGTCAAAAGAGTTGTTTGTGTTGACCGAACGAAGTGAATGAAGTTCAGCGAGGAGTTGGGAGCATGGAGGCGTGAGGAGCCTTTTTTCTGACGCTGAAATTCGGACAACTGCTCTAGACGGCTTGGGAAGTAGTTCTTCAACACTTCTACGAAAAATCAGCGCACGGAGGAAGAGTTGCGGAAATTCGGGGACAGCGCGGACGGCCTGCAGTAAGCCCTCGTCTGCGCCCTCCCAGACCAAGGCGTCGACCACCACAATCGCCAGCGCAAACCCGGCAGGCCTCCAATACGGAGAAAAGTCGATGACGGCGGGCGCGTCCGACTCCGAGAACAAGACATTGCCCGTCAGATCGCCGTGGATGAGTTGCGGGGGCGCATGCACGGGCCGGAGCTGCTCGGCAAGTCGCCGGATGTGGGGGGCAGCCAAAAAGTTGTCCAGCGGGAGTTCTCCCCAAGCCATGCGGTCTGCGGCGGCCCAAGGATCTGTGCGGGCGTCCAAAAACGCGGGGCGCGGCACAGCTTCCAGAGCTTCATGGAAGTGCTGACCGACTTGCAAAATCTCTGTCCAGCGGCCCGGTTCATGGCGGCCTGCAAGGTAAGTCCACGCCGACCAACCTTCGACCAAGACTGCGCCGTTATGGGCATACAGCAGCCGGGATACCCGCAGCGCAGTCCCACCGACTTGCCCCAGCACCCGCGCTTGCCAGTCCAGTTCTTGAGGCGTGTGGGTGTCCGGCTTCAGCACCGCCTCACCCACGCGCCACACCGTCGCCTGCCCACCCACCAGTCGTTCGGGCGTTCCAGACAGCCCAAACGCCTCCAAAACGCTCACCGGGGGTGGAGGATTCACAGGGCGAGTCTAGAGCATTTGTCATAAGAATGACCGAGCGAATTTGACCGAACAGGACGGACTCGGAGAGCGCAAGGAGCAGAGAATGGAGCCACCGAAAGTCCCTTTGTTCGGTGGCGTAATTCGGAGAATTGCTCTAGGCGCTTGCCCCGCTTGCCGCCTCCGCTATCATCCGGGGCGTGAGCAATGCCGACCCTTCCTGCCGTCCTTTGGGGATTTTCGACAGCGGCGTAGGCGGCCTCAGCGTACTGGCCGAAATTCGCCGCGTGCTGCCGCAAGAGGACATCGTGTATCTGGCCGATACCGCGCACCTGCCCTACGGCGCACGCGGCGACGACGATTTGCGCGACCTGACCGCGCGGGCGGTGGCGGCCCTGCACGCACGTGGCGTCAAGGGCGTGGTGGTGGCCTGCAACACCGCCAGCGCCTTTAGCCTCACCCATCTGCGTGAGAAGTACGGCCCCCAGTTTCCGGTCATCGGGCTGGTTCCGGCAGTCAAGCCAGCCATTCAGGCCACCCGTTCGCGCGTGGTGGGCGTGCTGGCGACTCCGGGCACCCTGCGCGGCACGCTGCTGCAAGACGTGATTCGGCAATGGGCTGTACCAGCGGGCGTAGAAGTGCTGATGGCGGTCAGTGCCGCGCTGGTGCCACTTGTAGAGGCGGGCCAGCAAGACAGCGCCGAAACGCGGGCCGAACTGCGGCGGGTGCTGGAGCCGTTGCGGGCAGCGGGCGCAGACCAGTTGGTGTTGGGCTGCACGCATTATCCGTTTTTGGCCCCCGCCATTCGCGCCGAATTTGGCGATACGTTTGCCCTCGTAGACAGCGGCGCGGCGGTGGCCCGGCACACCCGCAGCACGCTAGAACGGCTTGGCTTACTTAGGCCAGAAGTCGTGTCACACACGCCCGGAATCAGCTATTTCGTTACCGGCTCGGTGCAGGCGGCGCAGCCTGTCATGGCTACCCTGCTGGCCGGGCCCATGCACAATACAGATCAGCACTTATCCACCCTCCCTACTTCTCCCCCACCCAGAGCCGACGCGCTCCGAATCGAGTCCATCCAAACATGACCAAAATGAACCACCAGACCCGCCTGCCGATCCGCGAGGGCCGCGACAGCCTCACGCCCCGCCCGCTGACCGTGCGCCGCAGCGTGAACCCGCACGCCCCCGGCAGCGCTCACCTGACGATGGGCCGCACCGAAATCTTGGCCACCGTGAGCGTGGAGGACAAAGCCGCGCCCCATATGCGCGGGCTGAAAGAAGGCTGGCTGACCGCCGAGTACGCCATGCTGCCCCGCGCCACCACCGACCGCCAAGCGCGGGAACGCAGTCTGCAAAATGGCCGCCGCCACGAAATCCAGCGCCTCTTGGGGCGGGCGATGCGGGCCAGCATGGATTTACGCCCTTTTCGGAATCAGACGCTGTACATAGACTGCGACGTGTTGGTGGCCGATGGCGGAACCCGCGTGGCGAGCATTCTGGCCGCCCACGCCGCCCTGCACGACCTGTGTGACCGCATGGTGCGGGCCGGAAAACTGAGCGAATGGCCCCTGCTGCACAACGTGGGCGCGATCAGCGTGGGGTTTGTGGGCGACGAACTGCGCGTGGATTTGGACTACGCCGAAGATAAAGTGGCCCGCGCCGACCTGAATGTGGTGGCGACCAGCACCGGCCTGCTGATAGAAACTCAGGGCGGAGCCGAGGCAGGCCCGATGACCACCGAAGAATTCACGCGCCTGATGACCACTGGAGTCGCGGCGGTGCAAGCCTTGATGGTGGACTTGGGGCGGCAATTGGCCGTGCCCCCGGGCGTCTAGCCCACCTGCCGCGCCCATGCGGGCCAAACGTCCCGGCCTGCGCTAAACTTGCCAGCATCTCAAGGAGGCTTCACATGGGCGTAACAGGATTTATCGGGCGGGCACTGCTCGCAAGCATTTTTATCAAAAACGGCCTTGACCACCTGCAAAACCCCGAGCCTATCGTGCGGGCGGCCAAGGGCGCGGAAGTGCCGGAACCCGAAATTGCCGTGCGGGCCAACAGCGCCGTGATGCTGGGCGCAGGCGCGATGCTGGCCCTCGGCGTGGCTCCCCGCTTTGCCACCACCGCGCTGGCCGCCAGCCTGATTCCCACCACCGTCATCGGCCACCCCTTCTGGGACAAGAGCGGCAAAGAGCGCATGCACCAGCAGTCTCAGTTTTTGAAGAATCTGGCGTTGTTTGGGGCGCTGCTGGCAGTAGGCAGCAGAAAGTAAGCAGTCAGTCGTTAGTAGGAAAAGATGGACAAGCGGGCCTACACAGAGAATTCTCTGGCAGGCCCGCTTTTTCTTACCCAACAATGGGAGTAATCCGTATGGCAAAAACGCCGGAACAGATCAAGCAGAGCTACTACACCAACATAGAAACCAAAACAGGCGTTACCATTCCCGACTGGCTGACCCAGATTCGTGCCAAATTGCAAGCCGGAGAACTGGCCCGCCACAGCGACATCGTAGATTGGCTGAAGACCGAACACGGCTTGGGACACGGTTACGCTACGTTGCTGGCCCATGACGCGATGAAGGCGGGGGAAGCGAGCTGAAGCTTGGGCAAGAACGTGGAGTGTAGATCGTAGATCGTGGTTTGGCCTTCCCCACGTTCCACGATCCACACTCTGTCTGCCGTTATGCCCTGCTGCCTGCTCTAATTCACCAATTTCGTCTTATTCGTCACAAAATCCATCAGCACGTACTGCCCGATGTTCTGCGGCGTGGTGAAGTAGGCCTTGCCGCGCGTCATCTCGCTGACCCGGCGCACGAAGCCCACCAAGTCGGGATCGCGGGCCAGCATAAAGGTATTGACCTGAATTCCGCTGCGGCGGCAGTTGGCGACTTCCCGCAGGGTCGCGCCCAACACGTAGGGATCGAGGCCATACGCATTTTTGTAAATCCGGCCATCGGGCAGCGTGAGGGCGCTGGGCTTGCCGTCCGTGATCATCACGATCTGCTTCATATCCTTGTTTTCGCGCTTCAGCAGTTGCTGGGCCAGCCGTAGCCCGCCCGCCGTATTGGTGTGGTACGGCCCGATCTGCGCCTGTGCCAGCTTGCTCACGGTCACTTCTTCGGCGCTGTCGTGGAACAGCACGAATTTCACGGTGTCGCCGGGGTACTGGGTGCGGATCAGGTGGGCGAGGGCCAGCGCCACTTGCTTGGCAGGCGTAAAGCGGTCTTCGCCGTACAGGATCATGGAGTGAGAGCAGTCCAGCAGCACGATGGTGGCCGCGCTGGAGTTGTACTCGGCCTGCCGGATCACCAGATCGGACTCCTGCAAGTTCTCCACGCCTTTGCCCATCACATTGCCAAGCGTGGCGGTGGTATCGAGGTTCAGCGTGTCGCCAAACTCGTAACTCTTCAGCTCGCCCGTCATTTCTACGCCACTGGCATATTCGCGGGTGTCGTGTGCGCCCGCGCTGCTGCGGCCCAGCCCGCCCATCAGGTCACGCAGCGATTTATAGCCCAAAAAGTCGATGCTCTTGTCGGTCAACTGGAATTTGGATTCGCCGGACTGACCTTGCCCGCCCTGCCCGTCTTCATCGTCGAATTCCTTACGAATAAAGCCGTCTTGTTGCAGCCTGTCCATCAGGGTCTGAATCTGCTCGCCCAGCTTGGTTTCGCGCACGTCCTCAGACTGCATAGCTTCCATCAGCAGGTCTTCGGGAATCATGTTGCGCTCGGCCAGCGCCTCCAAAATGGCGTCGAACAGGTCGTCCATGCTGGGCCGGGTGTTGGGATCGGGGTCGTAAGGGTCGTTCATGCCCTGCCCCAGCAGCGCTTCCTGAATCATCTGCATCAGTTCCGAAGAATCGAGCTGATCCAGTTCACCCTCAAACTTGCTGTACCGCGTCAGGCGTGCCATACCACAGCATGGCGCTTGTGGGGGGCGGCATTTGTAACGGTAAAGCAGGTTAGCGAAAAGACGTGAGTGGTGAGTGGTCAGTAGGAAGTGGGAAAGGCACAAAAGACTGATATTGAGTTGGGCTTCGTCTTTTCCCACTCACCACTACCCACTCACCACTCACCGGGTTTTTGTACAGGGTGCAATTTTGAACCCACGACGCGCTATCTTGCACGTTATGGATTCGCCGTCGTCGCTGAGGGAGCGCCAAAAGGAACGTCGCCGCGCCCGCATTTACAGCGTAGCTATCGATTTGTTCAAACGGGGCGGTTTTCAGACCACCACGGCCACCGATATTGCCAAAGCCAGCAATGTTTCTCGCGGCACTTTCTTTAACTACTATCCTTATAAAGAAGCGGTGCTGCTGGATTACGGCAGCGAAGTGATGACCCGCCTGCGCGACCACGCCGAGGCCCGCCTGAAGGAACATGTGCCGCCTCTGACCGTGCTGTACGAAGTCTGGGACTTGCTGGCCGAAGAAAATTCCCGCGAGCGCGACCTGTTTCCGCCGCTGGCCTACGAGGTCATGAACCCCAACCCCGAGCGCGCCCGCACCGCGTATCAGGCGCTGCCGCTCAGCAAAGTCATCGAGCTGATCTTGCGCCCGCTGCATCAGGCGGGTCAGATGCGGACAGATTTGAGCCTGCAACGCATCAGCAACCTGATTGCCGACACCTACCTGATGGTGGCCCTGCGCTGGAGCGCCTACGGCACCGAGCGCACCCTGCAAGAAGAAATGCGGCTGGCGCTGACGCTGCTGCTGGAAGGGGCGTTGCGGCGGGAACCGGTGGGGCGGCACTAGGGAGAATGAGCGGCTGAGTTGGCGAGTGAACTCCCCAGTCTGCTTGGCAGCCAGCCCCCCTTAGAGGGGAGCGCAAAAGCTGTTGTCCTCCCCTCCTGCGGAGCTTTTCAAGTCTCAGGAGGGGTGTTGCACCAGCAACGGGGGTTCACCTTCCATCTCCACTGTCCAACAATGTAGGCCAACAATATAGGCATCCTGAAAGGCCGGGGCGAGTAGACTGCCCCGGTTGACTTTTTTTCCTTCCCTGCTTTCCATTCGCCGCCGTCCGTCTTCCGCCGAGGTATCCGCCCTTGACCCAGCCCGAACTCACTGTTGGCACGTCCCGCCACTCCTGGCCGTTTAGCCGGGGGTTGGTGGTGGAGTCGCTGATCAATGCGGGGGCGTCGGGTGCAGTGGCGGCGGCGGTGGCACGGCGGGTAGAGCAGCAACTCCGGGCAGCGCGGCGCATTCAGGTTACGCCCGATGAACTGCAAGCACTGGTGGTCGAGGTAGCGCGGGACGTGGGGGGCGACGCTGTGGCCCACGCCGCCGAACAACAGACGCCCGCGTTCGTAGACATCATGGTCACGGCCAAAAAAGGCGAGTTGCCCTTCAGCCGGGGGGTGCTGGCCCGCACACTGGAAGACGCGGGGCTGTCTCAGCGGGACGCTTACGCCACCGCCAGCGCCGTAGATGTGCAGATGCGGCAATCGGGCCTACGAAAACTGAGTGCCGAGGCCATAGACGACCTAACCGAGCGCACACTGGCCGCCCAGTACGGCGAACATATGCGCCTGACTTATCAGTTTTTGCGCCATAACCGGGGCAAATTGGGTGTGGTCAGCGGCGACGGCAGCGCCCCCAGTCCTTTTTCTAAGGGCTTGTTGGTGCAGTCCTTGTTGGCCGCAGGCGTGGCCCCCGATGTGGCCCGCAAAGTGGCCCGAATTACCCAGCGTGATCTGCGCGGGGCCGATGACCGGGTGGTGCGCCGCCACGCCATCCGCGAAAAGGTGGAGGGACTGCTGCGCGACGAGGTGGGGCCGGATGTGAGCGCCCGCTACCGCCTGCTGCGCGTGATTCGTCAGCCGCCGCGCCCATTGGTGGTGCTGCTGGGGGGCGTCAGTGGCACCGGCAAAAGCTTTCTGGCCGCCGAAATCGCCTACCGATTGGGCATCGCGCGGGTGGTCAGCACCGATTCCATTCGTCAGGTCATGCGGGCGATGGTGTCTCCAGCGCTGCTGCCCACGCTGCACGCCAGCACCTTCAATGCATGGGAAACGTTGGTGCCGCCCGGTCAGACGCCGCCCACCCACCCCACCCGCGAGGCCCTCTTGGCCGGATTCCGCGAGCAGGTGCAGCAGGTCAGCGTAGGCCTGTCGGCAGTGGTGCGCCGCAGCATTGAAGAGGGGACAAGTGTGGTGCTGGAGGGCGTGCATCTGGTTCCCGGCTACTTGCGGGCCGACGCTTTTGCGGGCGCGTTGGTGGTGCCCATGTTGGTCACGCTGCCCAGCGAATCCGAACACCGCCGCCACTTCGAGAGCCGCGACGAAGAAACCGCCGCCAGCCGCCCGCTGCACCGCTATATGCGTTACTTTGGCGAGATTCGCACCATGCAGGACTACCTTGAGGGGCTGGCCCACGACCTAGATGTGCCCCTGCTGGACGGCCTGACGCTGGACGAAAGCGCCGAACAAGCTGTAGACGTGGTGCTGAGCCGCGTGATGGTGGCCCTGACGCCGGAGGAACGGGCGGCGTTGTTGGGGGAAACAGGGCTGGGTGAGGCTGGTCTGGGGGAAGCGTCGGGCTGAGATGGAAGGTGAACCCCCCGTTGCTGACGCAACGCTCCCTTTAAGGGGGGCTGGCTGCGCAGCAGACTGGGGGGTTTACACACCAACGTTGTCCAGCACCCCCCACCCCCACCAACCTCGCAAACTTGCTGCCCCCCGCCCGCTAGACTCCGGCCATGTTGCAAGGGGTGCTGTCCCGCTTAGGGGACATGGGAAATTTGACGCCGCGCTATACCGGGCCGCGCTGCCTGCTGGAGCGGCAGGCGGTGGGCGGCTGCGATGCGTGCTACACCACTTGCCCGCATGAAGCGATTGCGGTAGGGATGCTAGGGAACTCCATCACGGTGCTGCCCGACCTGTGTACCGGATGCGGGCTGTGCGTGCAGGTCTGCCCGTCCGGGGCGCTGGAATACGACCTTCAGGGGCCGCTGCAAGCCGTGAGCGATCAGCGCAGTAGCGTGACGGGCAGGCCGCAAGAAGATGCCACCCTGACCTGTTCTCAGAGTGGGGCGGGCGGGCCGCAGTTGCCGTGCTTGGGACGGGTGACGCCTGCTTTGGTGGCCGCGTCGGGCGTGTGGGATTTACCTCTGCACCTGATTCACGGCGACTGCGCGGCCTGTCCGGTGGGTGCGCCCGATGTGCCCGAACGCCTGAGCCGCGTGGTAGACGAAGCGCAACGCCTGCGGAAAAGCACGGGACAGCCTGCCCGCGTGACCGTGCGCCCCGCCACCGAGGGCGATAAAGGCCGCGACGTGCAGATGTCGAGGCGCGGAGCCTTTGCCAGCCTGTTCCGGGCCGGAAAACAGCAACTCGTACAGGCCATTCCCGATCAACCCCTGCCGTTTGTGGACTGGAGTGTGCCCGCCGAGCGCACCCCCGAAGAGTGGCGTTGGCGAGAGCGCACCCTCAAGCCTGCCCCACCCGAAGACGCGGGCGTGTACTGGCCCGCCCCGCTGGTGGACGACAAATGCATCAATTGCCCCGTGTGCGCCAACGTGTGCCCCACGAGCGCCATCACCCGCGAGCTTCAGCCCGAAGGCGGCGTGCAACTGTTGCTGAACCTGAGCGCCTGCACCGGCTGTATGGCCTGCGTGCATTCCTGCCCGCCCGACGCCATGCACCCGCAGGAAGAATGGCTGCCCGCCGCCTTCCGTGCGCCGATTTTGCTGCGTGAGAGCGAGGGGATGTTATAAGCGGATTGGGAAGGTGAACCCCCCCGTTGCTGACGCAACGCCCCCCCTTGAGGGGAGGACTTAACAGCTTTTGCGCTCCCCTCTAAGGGGGGCTGGCTGCGAAGCAGACTGGGGGGTTCGCCCGGAATGTCCACTTGCCCACGCCCCCACCGTAACCCGTCCCCCCGCGCCCTGCTGACCTTCCGGCCTACACTGAAGGCGTGCTGTCTGCCCGCTCCCTTCTCGATCAGCTTGGGCCTGATCCTCTGGCCCCACAGTCCACGCGCTACGCCCGCCTAGAGGGCTTTCTGCGCGAGGTGTTGGGCGGGGGCGTGGCGCTGCTGCATGAGGATGAAGCCGTGCCCGCCCACACCGAAAAGGCCGCCGATCTGGGCTGGACAGAGGCCGTGCGCCGGGGCTTCGGCTTTGCCGACGTGTACCGCCACCAAGCCGACACCTACCGCCTGATGCACGCGGGCGAGCATGTGATCGTGACCACGCCCACCGCCAGCGGCAAAACGGGCGCGTTTTTTCCGGCAGTGTTCGAGCGGCTGGAGACCAACCTAGACGCCACTGCGCTGTTCATCTACCCGCTGGTGGCGCTCGGCCAAGACCAGCGCGACAAGCTGAATGCCTTCCGCGATGGGGGGAAATTCGGGTGGCAGATTGCCGCGTTTCAGGGAGGCGCACAGCCCGCAGACGTGTTTAAGGACGGCGTGCGGATGGTCACGGCCACGCCCGACAAGCTGCACTGGTCACTGACCCATCCCAAAGTGCGGGCCTTCCTGTCCAAATTGGCCTTCGTGGTGCTAGACGAGGCGCACACCTACCGGGGCGGCTTTGGTAGTGAGGTAGCCGGAATGCTGCGCCGCCTGCTGGACTTGGCGCGGGCGCTGGGAGCCAATCCGCAGGTGATTTTAAGTACCGCCACCATCGGCAACCCCGCCGAATTTGCCCGCGAACTGGTGGGCATAGACGCCGTAGAGGTCAGCGAATCGGGCGCGGCACGGCACGGCAAACGCTACTACTTGGCCGATCACAGAGGGCAGCCGCGCCGTTTTTGGGACGCCGTGATGAACGCCAGCGCTGCACATGGCCTGAAAGTGCTGGCCTTTTTTCGGGGCCGTTCCCGCGCTGCACGGCTGTATTCCACCTACCGCGCCCAACCGCGCTACGCCCGCGCCGCGCACCTGTACATGGCTGGAACCAGTGACCGCGAGGGCCGCCTCTCCGAGTTCCGGCGCGCCTCCAGCGGCGTCATGTTCGCCACCAACGCCCTCGAAGCTGGGGTGGACATCGGTGATCTGGAGATCGTGATCATTGACGGCTACCCCGGCTCGCGCATGGCTTTTCGGCAGATGGCGGGCCGCGCTGGACGGGTGGCCCCCGGCTTGGTGCTGTATCTGCCCGCGCTGAACGATCAGGGCGTGCCGCAGCCTGTAGACGCCTTTTACAGCAATACCGGCAACTTTCATGAACTGGTGAAGGGCCAGATCGAAAAGGCGGTAGTGGAAGCGGGGAATCCGTACTTGTCGCCCCGGCACAAGGAGCGCCAGAACGAAGAATTCCGGGCGGCGGGCCTGCCGTCGGAGAACTTGCCCGCGCCGCGCTACTGGAACCTGCGCGGCGAAGGGAGCGCCAAATTTGCGGTGATAGAGGCCGCAGAGTGGGCCACGCGGGGCATGCGCTGCTTCGACGCGCCTCTGGAATCGCCCAGCCAGCACTACGCGCTCACCGAAAAGCATGAGGGGGCCGTGTTTTCGCTGGACGGGCAGGGCTACAAGGTGCTGCGCTGGGAGGAACATTCGCCCGGAACGGCCATCATCGTGGAAAAGTTCGAGGCGGCCAACTTGTTCACGCGGGGGCTGTATTCCATCGATGTGCAGCCCGCCAAAATGGGCGACTGGGTGCGACGTGGCCCGCTGGCTTACCGTCACGGCGAGGTGATTATTCGCCGCCGCTACACCGGATTTTCCATGATGCGCCAAGTCTTCGAGCGCGTGTGCAGCGGCTGTGACCGCGATCCCGGTCCCAGCGAGCGCACTTGCCGCGCCTGCGGGGGCCGCATTCAAGACCGGATGCAGGATCACAAGCTCAGCGAACATTTGTACGACAACCCGCTGGAGTTGCCGCCCTTCCGAACGAGTGCGCTGGAAGTGGGGCTAGACCCGGCGGCCACCGAGCGCCCCACCGCGGTGGCCCATACCCTCAAGCACCTGCTGCAAAAAGTCACGCCGGAGCGGGTGGCCTGCGATGAGGGCGACTTGGCAGGAGCCTTCCGCGAGGGCCGTGACACCTATTTTTTCCTCTACGACGACTGGCTGGGCGGGCTGGGTGTATCGCGCCGTGCGTTCGAGGGTATGGATGACTTGTTGGCCCGCGCCTACCAACTGACCGCCAAAACGTGCTGTAACGCTGCCAACGGATGCTACGAATGCATTGCCGTGAGCCGCTGTTTTGCGCCTTTCTTGCCCAGCGGGGAGCGCCGACCCACCGACAAGGCCGCCACCCACGCGCTCCTCCAAGGCCTGTTGGGTGTGGAGGCCACCGCACACGTGCCAGACGCTGCCCCCCTGCCCGACACCGCGCCCGCCCTGCCCGCCGCGTGGCCCCTGCAAGCCCGCGAGTTGCTGGATTTGCACGGCTTGTCTCTGCCCGAAGTCAGCGCCCGACTCGGCATTCCCAGCCGCGAGTTGCAGCGGGCGGTCAGCAGCACCGATCCGCTGCGGGTCAGTCATCCTAAATTTGGCGAAGGCGTATTTATGGGCGGCTCGCATGCGGGAGAGCGGCGAGAAGTGCTGATCTATTTTCCCGGCGTGGGCCAAAAGCGCCTGCTACTGGCCTTCGCGGGCCTGACGGTGGTACCGGGGCCAGCGGCGCGTGCAGGACGGGGCAGGCGGAATACTTAGCGTCCGACATTCATGAGATGTGCGTTCCCCTGTTGACCACTCGCGCCTTTCATGCCTATACTCTGGTTCGCCGTTCGGTTTGGGCGGTGTGGGTCATGTGCTTTAGGGTGGCGACATCCGTGGAGTTTAGACATAGGGATATGGTGTAATGGCAGCACAACAGATTTTGGATCTGTTAGTTTAGGTTCGAATCCTAGTATCCCTGCCACAAACGAAGAAGCGGTTCTCTGCAAAGGGGCCGCTTTTTTTCGTGCTCATTCTGCCGATGCTCCCCCATCACACCCACCCGCTGAGCCGCTGTGATGATTAACCTGATCACATTTCTGACGCCACCTTTAGTGTTAGGCCGTTTTGGGCCGCACATGAGACCAAACGCTCTGCGCCTCATCTTCAGTCAGCCGCAATTCACGGTGAGTCAGGTACGCGGGCCTACTGTAAGGGCACAAAGAACGCACCGAAAAGACGCGCTGGGACAGACCCGACGCCCGAGGTGCGCTCCCCCCATCCCGGAGGTTCCCCCATGTCTACCCTTAAAATGATCTCCAAAAAACTTGCTCTCCTGACCGCCGTAAGTGCCGCCGCCCTGAGCAGTGTGTCGGCCCCCGCCTTTGCCACACCCAAGCTGAGCGCCCAGAGCATCATCGTGAACCCGGTGCAGACTACCCTGACGGCCCGTGTGTGGGTCGACCGCGACACCAGCGGCACCCGCGTGCCCAACTACAGCGTCGGCGACCGCATCACGCTGTACACTACTGTCAACGAAAACGCCTACGTGTACTTGTTCAACGTAAATCCCGACGGCACCACCGATCAGATTCTGCCCAACCGCATCAGCGCCAGCAACTACGTGCGGGCCGGAACCACCCGCGCCTTCCCCGCCACAGGGGATCAGTTCACCTTCGACATTACTGGCCCCAGCGGGCAAAACCGCGTACTGGTCATCGCCAGCCGCCGCGCCCTGAACCTGTCCGAACTCAGCTCTTACCAGAAGGGCCAGAGCTTTGCCACCGTGACGCCCAAGACCCCAGAGCGCTTGGCGCAGGCCCTCAGCATCGTAGTGAACCCGATTGCTCAGCCGGTACCTCAGCAGGATTGGGTCAGCGACACGGCGTTTTACAACGTGTACTGAGCAAGGTCTTCAACACGTCAACAGAAAAGGCAGGGACGTCTACCGAACGGCGTCTCTGCCTTCTCTCTGGCCTGCCCATTCTCTATCTCTATTCCTTAGACAGCACGTAATACGCCCTGTGCCCCGAACGCGCCAGATCGGTAATCGCGTAGCCGCGTGCAAGGTAGGAACTCAAGACGTCCCGCAGCGCATGCCGCCACATCAGGCGCACGGGTTCAGGCAGGGTTTCGGCGCGGGTGGGCACCTCGGCCAGCAGGCGGTTTCCGGCCAGGTATAGGCGGGTGATGCCCGGTTCCTGACTGTATTCGCGTTCCTCCAGCGCCATCTGCCCGCGTGCGGGGGGCACCGGACGGTCAGCGTGGGGCTGGGTCAAGTCCCATTCGGCCATCAGGCGGTCAGCGGGAAAAGCGGTGGCGCGGTTGTCTTCCAGGGCGTACCAGTCGGCGTGGTAACTGGTCACGGTTGCGCCCAATTTGCCCAAGTTCAGGCGGGCGTTGCGGGCAATCAGCGGGTCGAATGTCCACGTCATACGGGTCAGGCCTTGCCGCACGGCGCGTTCCCGCTGGGCCAGTTTCAGGGCCACCGCCATGCCAGAACCGCGCCAGTCGGGGTGTACGGCCAGCAGGTGCGAATGGTGCCAGATCCGCTCGCCCGACAACGCCGGAAACCCGAAGGCAAAGCCCACCGGGGCGGGGTTGCTTTCATCTGAAGGATACGCGGCCAACACGATTCCGCCCGTCATGGCGCTGATTCGCAGCAGGGTTCCGGGCGTCACCTCGCGGTCTGAGTAGCCCCAAGCCTCCACCTGCACGGCTTCCAGCGCACGCATGGCCCAAGGATCGGTTACGTCGCGGATCACGTAGGGGCGGGTGGGTACGCGGGCCGTCCCCGGATTGGCGGGCGGTTCCTGCATCAAGCGGTGCGCTCCTCGTGCAGTTCCGCGATGCTGGCGACAAATTCGCGGTTGAGGGTCACGCCGATGCCGGGGCCAGTCGGCACAGGCATCAGGCCGTCTACGGCTTCCAGCGGTTCATTGATGACGTCAGTGGCCCAGTAGCGGCTGGCACTGCTGGTATCACCGGGCAGGGTGAAATTGGGCAGCGTAGACAGGTGGATGTTATGGGCGCGGCCCACGCCACTTTCCAGCATGCCGCCGCACCACACGGGCGCACCGAACGCCTGCGAGATGTCGTGGACGCGCCGCGCTTCGGCGTGCCCACCCACGCGGGCCACCTTTACGTTAATGACGCCGCCTGCCCCCAGCGCCAACCCCTTGCGGGCGTCCTGCGCGGTGGTAATGGATTCATCTAAGCACAGCGGCGTGGTCAGGCGGGCCTGCAAGGTGGCGTGGTCGATCAGGTCATCCCACGCCAACGGCTGCTCGATGTAGGTCAGGCCGAATTCATCGAGCGCCCGCAGGCGGCCCGTATCGGCCAGCGTGTAGGCGCTGTTGGCGTCCACCGTCAGGCGAATGTCGGGGAAGGCTTCGCGGGTGGCCCGCACCGGCTGAATATCCCAGCCCGGCTTGATCTTGAGCTTGATGCGGCGGTAGCCCTGCTCCACGTGCCGCCGCACCACATCCACCGTCGCCGCTTCGTCCGCCTGAATGCCGAGGCTGACGCCCACTTCAACCTCTGTTTTGCGGCCCCCCAACAACGTGCCCAGCGGCACGTCCAGCATTCTGGCCCACAAGTCCCACGCAGCCATTTCCACCATCGCCCGCGCCATCTTGTTGCCCCGGAATCCGCCCAGCGCGGCCTCAAGGTCTTCCGGGTTGGCAAAAGTCTTGCCCAGAATACGCGGCAGGAACACATCTTTGAGCAGATGAAGGCCGCCCGCGATGGTTTCTTCGCGGTACATGGGCGCAAATTCCATCGTGCCTTCCGAGAGTCCTTGCAGGCCGCCGCCGTGCAGCACCAGCAGCGGCACCACTTTCTCCGTTTGCACCCCGAAACTGGTTTCAAACCGGAATTTCAGGGGCAAACGCACAACGATGATTTCGGCGGCCTCGATACGCAGCATAGCTGTCAGTATGCCCGCTGGCGTGGGCGGGATGGGCCAAAATGAATGGAACCCCCTGAGTGGGGGCAGACTCGGGGGTTGCATTTCGACGCCGAGGGTGAACCCCCCCGTTGCTGGCGCAACGCCCCCCCTTAGAGGTGGGGACTTAACAGCTGTTGCGCTCCCCTCTAAGGGGGGCTGGCTGCGCAGCAGACTGGGGGGTTTTTCTAATCAGCGCCCCCAGTTCTCCTCTGTTCCCACCCGCCGCAGCCACGCCGCGATGATGTCGGTACAGGCTTTCACGTCGCGGGCGTCTACCATCTCGGAGGGCGAGTGCATGTAGCGGTTGGGAATGCTGACCACCGCAGTGGGCACGCCCGCCCGCACCAACGTCAGGGTATCGGCGTCGGTGCCGCTGTAGCGTCCGGCGGCGCTGAGGGTGTAGGGAATGTGTTCCGCGCCCGCCGCGTCAATCAGGGCGCGGTTCAGGGCCGGGCTACTGAGGGGATTCACGCTCAGATTCGCGCCCGATCCGAACGGCACCACACCGTATTTCTTCTCGCTCACGCCGGGTTGCTTGGTTTCGTGGGTCACGTCTACGGCAATGCCCGCCACCGGATTCAGCAGGTAGCCGCCCACCTGCGCCCCGAACGCACCGATTTCCTCCTGACTGGTTCCTACCGCCACCACACGGTGCTTCAGGTCATGGCCCGCCACCGCCCGCAGCGCCTCCAGCACGATAAATGCGCCCACGCGGTTGTCGAGTGCGCGGCTCACGATCTTGTCTCCGATCATCATGGGCATCTGCTCGATCACGGCCACCGTGCCAATGGGAATGCGGGCCTTCACGGTGTCTTTGTCTAGGCCCACGTCGATCCAGAGGTCTTCCAGTTTGCTGGCCTTGGTGCGTTCCTCGGCCTCCATGACATGAATGGCTTTTTTGCCGATGACGCCCAGCAAGTCGCCGCCCGGCGCAAGCAGACGCACCCGTTGGCCCACCAGCACTTGCGGATCCCAGCCGCCCACGCCCAGCACGCTCAGGAACCCTTCATCGCTGACATGGGACACGATCAGGCCGATTTCATCCAAGTGCCCCATCAGCGCAATCGTGGGCGCACCTTCCGGCCCTACTTCGGCGTACACGTTGCCGAAATGGTCTTCGGAGACACGGGCAAAGGCGGCGGCCTCCTGCTTCCAGACATCGGCGGCGCGGCGCTCGGAGCCACTAGGGGCAGCCACAGACAGCAGCTTGAACAAAAATTCTAGGTTGATGATCGGGCCGGACTGCTGATCTGCGGACTGAGAATCTGGGGCCTGTGTCATACAGATGAGTCTAAAGGGCGGGCCGATTCTTTTGTGCTCCATCTGGCCCGGTATTCTGGCCGGATGAACGACGCCCCACTCCTCCCCACCGATCCCGACGTGCGCGTCAGCGTAGAAGTGCAGTATTTGGCCGCCCACAGCCAACCCGGACGCCACGCCTTCGCCTACGTCATCACCATCGAAAACCACTCCGATCAGACATGGCAACTGCTGACCCGCCACTGGCAAATTATGGACGCAGGCGGGCGAGAAACGGTGGTGGACGGTGACGGTGTGGTAGGCCAACAACCGCACCTCGCCCCCGGAGCCGTGTACGTCTACGATTCCTTCGTGACCGTGCAGGACACCCCCGGCATGATGCAGGGCCACTACGGATTGCGCGACGCTTGGGGCGCGGCGGGCAAGGCCATCATTCCGCCGTTCGTGCTGGAAGTGCCGGGGACGCGGGTGCTGAATTAGGGGAGCTTCGTTTCCGGGTGCTTTGTCTAAGGGTCTAGGGTCTAAGGGTCTGAGGAAGGGCCAAGAGCGGCCCTCTAATCCAAATAAGGCCGCGCCCGCAGATGCGACGCCCGCAGGTTGAAACGTTCCGCGTATTTCACGCCTGCCATGCGGCCCAGTTGGGCGCGGCCTTCGCGGAACTGGTCTGCTGTCCATGTCCACTTGTAAAACGCGTGGTAGAAAGCCATCACTTCGGCGGCCACCTCGATGCTGTCGCTGATGTCGGTCAGGACTTCGGGGTAGGGGCTGGCGGGCGCGTAGTACTGGTAAAAGCGGATGGGATCGCGCCACGCCTGCAAGCGCGACACGTCCTCGCCGCTTTCTATGCTGCCGCCGCCCCCGCCCAGATGGGGAGCGGGTGGGCTGGACGCGCCGCCTGCCCCGGTCACGATTTTGGGAATGCGGGCCAGCGTAATGGCGTCGAAGGCGATTTTGGCGGTCATGCGGTGATCGGGGTGCGGGTGGTCATCGCTCCAGGTGATCACGGCATTGGGCCGAAAACGGGCATACAGGCGGGCCAGCTGCAGGGCTTCGGCGCGGTTTCCGGTCATGCGGCTGTCGCCCATATCGAAAAAGTGGTGTTGCGCCCCGATGCGGCCTGCCACCCACGCGCCGTGTTCGCGCCGTACCCGCGTCACTTCCTCGTGCGAGGCGTCGCCAAATTGCGAGGCCAACTCACCCAGAGTCGTCCAGACCAACATGACCTCGTCGCCCCGCGCCGCGTGCTGTGCCAAAGTGCCCATGCAGCCGATCTCGTCATCCGGGTGGGCAAAAACCGCCATGATTCGCATGGCGTAAGGATAGGGCAGGCATGGACGGGAAGGAGAGAATGGCGTCGGCGTTCCTTGCCGACTACCGAATGAACCGAATCGTCAGTGGATACCTATAAGCCCGCCCGCTGCTGACGCGCACCACCGCGACCAGCATCAGCACCAGCGGCAGCAAAAACAGCACCAGCATGATGGGCAAATAGAAGGCAAAAAACCCGGCGAAGGCCCCAAAAAAGGCGAAGGCTCCAGCGTCGGGGCTGCCCACCGCCGCGCTGACTGCGCCGCCCACCAAGCCCACGCTAAACAAGCCGAACGCCAGCACGGTGATGATGACGCCGTACAGCCACAAGCTCAGTTGGAAATTCAGGGCTTCCTTACCCTGACCGTCTAGGGCGCGGCTGCGGTCTCGGTACACCAACCACGCCAGCAGCGGCCCCAGCAGATTACCGATGGTGGGGAGCAGCAGGCCCGCCAGCGGCGACAGGTGAATCAGGAGGGCGGGTGTGCGCTCCGGCTCGGGCAGCGTAGTGGGTGCAGAATAGGGCGAGGACGGCAGGCTCATGCTTGACGTTACGCGGCGCGGGTGTCTACAGTTCCGGGGTTATGACTAAATCAAGCGGCAAAGCGCCCTTCAAAAAATCCGCCGCGAAGAAGGCAGAGAGTGCGGCGCGTGACCGGATGCCGATCAAAGCAGGCATTCAACCCGCCGTACCCATTGCGGGCGAGCAAATAGACCTGTTCAGCGACGGCGCGTGCGATACGCAGGCCGGACACGGCGGCTGGGCCTGCATCCTGCGTTTTGGCGAACGGGAACTGGTACTCAGCGGCAATGAGGAGAACACCACCAACAACCGCATGGAGTTGCGCGGCCTGCTGGAAGGCCTCAAGAGCCTGAAGCGCCCCTGCCAAGTGCGCGTGATTACCGACAGCCAGTACCTCCGCAAAGCCTTCACCGACGGCTGGATTCTGAACTGGCAGCGCAACGGCTGGAAAACGGCCAGCAAAGAACCCGTGAAAAATCAGGAGTTGTGGGAAGAATTGATAGAGCAGGCCAAAATCCACGCGCTGACTTTTATTTGGGTCAAGGGTCACGCCGGGCATGGCGAGAACGAGCGGGTAGACGTTCTGGCCGTGCAGGAACGCAAGAAGTTGCGGGCAGGGTGAGGCTGAGCAATCCTTAGAATTCAGCCGCCCCTGCCGATGGTGCAGCGGAAACGCGGCCCGCCCCATACTGAGGGCATAGGGATGACATCAAATCCACTTTGGCGATAAAACTCTACAGCTTGTTCGTCGGTGTCCGCGCTTAAGGTCATCCCTCCGAGGTGCGCCCGAATGCCGTGCAGCAAGGCGCGCCCGTAGCCTTGCCCTCTACACTGTGCCGCTGTCCCGATATGCAGCACCTCTGCCGCGTTTTCGCTGACCTGAATGCCCGCTGCGCTGACCGGTTGCCCGCGCACGTACCAAGCGAAGACGAGCCGGGTTGGATCATTTGCGTAGGCCGTCAACGCGGCAGCCACCCGCTGTGGGTCAGGGAACATAGCGAGCCTCAGCAGGCCCTCTAACTCTGGCGTAAGTGTGAGATCGGAGAGAAGCACAGCCGAGTTTAGGCGGCTCCGTGTTCCCACAAGCCATCCGGCCTATCCCATATTCCCTCGCCCAGCCGTAGCCTAAGCGTATGCCCCCCGCCTCCCCCGTTTCGCCCGCGCCCCTAGACCCGAACGGCGGCTGGCGCACCTTCCTCTGGCTGTGGAGTTCTCAAGCTCTCAGTGTGCTGGGCAGCGGCCTCAGCGGGTTTGCCTTCAATATCTACCTGACCCAGACCCGCTTTCCGCTGGAATCTCAAAAGCCGGAACTGGCGGCGGCGCTGTCGCTCACGGCATTGGGCTGGGCACTGGCCGCCATCGTGGGTGCGCCGCTGGCCGGGGCGTTGGCAGACCGCCTAGATCGCCGCCGCATGATGCTCACCTGTGACCTGCTGAACGCCCTGCTGTCGGCGGGCGCGGTGGCGTTGGTGCTGTCCAGTAGCCCTCCCATCTGGCTGTTCGTCCTGTTCACGGCGGCGCTGGGCTTGGTGGGCACTTTTCACGGCTCGGCCTTCGATACCAGCTATTCCAGTCTGGTCAGCCGGGAACGCCTGCCGCGTGCCAACGGCATGATGCAGACCCTCTGGAGCCTGTCGGGCCTGCTGAGTCCGGCGCTGGCGGCGCTGCTGATCGGGCTGCCCGCACTGGCCCGGTCTGGAAACGGGCCGAACTGGTTGGCTGGCCTGCAAGACGGCGTACCGCTGGCCTTTGCCCTAGACGGCCTGTCTTTTGCGGTGGCCGCGTTGGTGGTCTGGCGGCTCCGGATTCCTAGCCCGGTGCGGGTCGACCTTGCCGAAGGGGCCGCCAACAAACCCAGTCTGTGGGCCGATATGCGCGTGGGATGGACATTTATTCTGGCCCGCCGCCCGCTGCTGCACCTGCTGCTGACGTTCGCCTCGGTGAACCTGCTGACCAGTGGCGTGGGCGTCTTGCATCCGCTGTTGGTCAAATTCACGCTGGCCCCTGACCTCGCCGCACGCGGCCTGACCGTAGAAACCGGACTGGCGACGCTCTGGACAGCCATGAGTGCGGGCGGTCTGGCGGGCGGCCTCCTCATCAGCGCGTGGGGCGGCCTGAAATGGCGGCGGGTGCTGGGCGTACTGGTGCCGATGGTACTGGCAGGCGCGGCGCAGGCGCTCAGTGGCATTGCCGGAACGGTGGTCTTCACGGCGGCGGCCATCGCTTTTTTCGGCATCATGACCCCGATCATGAACGCCCATTCTCAGAGCATCTGGCAAGCCCAAGTGCCCAGCGAATTGCAGGGCCGCGTGTTCAGCGTGCGGCGACTGATCGCGCAATTTACCGTGCCCGTCGGGACAGCCATTTCTGGAGTGCTGGCAGCCCGGTACGCTCCGGGCAGCGTGTTGCTGTGGGCGGGCCTAGCTATGACGGCGGTATCGGCACTGCAACTGCTGAACCCGGTCATGCGCCGCGTCGAAGACCCCCTTGGGGCTTCTGGCTCTGCGGTCAGGGTGTGATGAAACAGCAGCATTGCCGGGCCGCCGCCAGACCGGGCGCTACCCCCTCATAAATGAAGGCCCTCTGGCACGGACTTTTTCAACTGTTTTGAACCGGACAGCCGTGCAGACGAACCTGCACACAAGGTCACAGTACCCGCACTAAAGTGGCAGGTACATGGCAACTCAATCTTCCCCCGGCGTGCCTCCCAACGGCTGGCGGACATTCTTGGCGCTGTGGGCCTCGCAGTCGGTCAGCCGATTCGGGAGCGCCCTGTCTTGGTTCGCGCTGACCATCTATATGGCCCAGACCCTCTATCCGGCCCCTGACCAGAAGGCCGAGTTTGCGCTGGCTACAGGCGCATTGGCAATTGCTGCCACGCTGCTGGCGGTGCTGGTGGCCCCCATCGCCGGAAGCTTGGCAGACCGCACGGATCGCAAATGCCTGATGGCCGTCTGCGACACCCTCAGCGGCCTGCTGACGCTGGGCATGGCGGCCCTGATGCTGTTCACGACTGCGCCGTTCTGGGTGCTGCTGCTGTTCGTGATCGCCACGCAGTCGCTCGATATTTTGCATGAGGCGGCAATGGACGCCAGCCTCGCCATGATCGTGCCCGACGAACACCTGACACGGGCCAACGGACTGCTGAACACCACCCGCCAAATCAGCGGGCTGCTGGGGCCAGCTACCGCCGCGCTCCTGATCGGCGTGCCCTTGATGCTGAGTCAGAACGGCACGGGCGGCTGGTTGGCCACTCTGCGAGACGGCGTGCCGTTTGCGCTGGCGGTAGACGGCCTGAGCTATCTGCTGGCCGCCGCTTTCCTGACGCGCCTGAACATTCCCAGCCCGCCGCCCGCCGAGAGTGCCGGAAGTGCCGTCGCCAACGTGAAGGCCGATACCCGCCTTGGCTGGACATACCTGCTGCGCCGTCCGCCGCTGCTGCAACTGCTGCTGATCGGGGCCGCCGTGAACTTTGCCGCCAGCGCCATTCCGGTGTATCAGACCCTCCTGACGCGCTACACGCTGGAAGACGACTGGACGACACGCGGTCTGGGCTTCGCGGCGGCGTTGGCCATCATTACCACGATTACTAGTGCGGGCATGGTGCTGGGCGGCGTGGTCATCAGCGCGTGGGGCGGCCTGAAACACAACCGCGTGTTGGGCATTCTGGTGCCCAGCCTTGTCATCGGCATAGGCATCATCGGCATGGGCCTCAGCCGCAGCTTGCCCCTTACGGCGGCGCTCTTCGGCCTCACAGTCTTTTCTATGCCCTTTGCGATGGCCCACAGCGGCGGCATCTGGCAGGCTCAAGTGCCCCGCGAAATGCAGGGCCGCGTGTTCGCCGTGCGCCGCGTGATCTCGCGCTTTACCGTGCCGCTGGGCATGGCGTTGGTGTCGGCCCTCGCCACAAGGTTTCCCCCTGGCCCGGTCATCGTGGGCATGGGCGTGCTGGTCGTGGTGGTGGCCGCCGTGCAACTGCTGAATCCCAGCGTGCGCCGCGTGGATGACCGCGAGTATCTGGACGGCTTGGCGGCGGCGAAGGGCGGGTAGAGATTTGGGTTGTAGGAAGTAGAAAAAGCGGGAAGCCCAGATTCAATCTCAGGGCTTCCCGCTTTGGTTGGTATTGAATCTTATTCAGCTTGAGTGGGAAGGTAAACCCCCCTGTTGCTGGCGCAACGCCCCCCCTTAGAGGTGGGGGCTAAAAGCTGTTGCGCTCCCCTCGAGGGGGGCTGGCTGCGAAGCAGACTGGGGGGTTCGTCCGGAATCGTCAGCTCTGAGCCGTTCGCCCTTCCTTAGACCCTAGACCTTTAGACCTGCCCCCTCACTCCCGGTTGATCTGGCCGTACATAAACTCGTACTTCCCCGTCGCCTCGGCCAAGCGCAGCGGCTTCACTCGCTCTACCAGCACTTCTCCGCCGTTGGGCAACTGGCCCAGCAGCGACATGGTTTCGTCTATGAATTCTTGCAGCGGCATGGCGTGAGGGTCATTGGCCTGATGCGCTCCCATCAGTTCCGTTTGCACGTAGGGCGGCACCAGTTCAAACACTTCTACAGCCGTGCCGCGCAGTTGGTGGCGCAGCGATTCGGTGTAGGAATGGATCGCTGCTTTGGTGGCGCTGTAGGTGGGCGTCAGGGCCATTGGCACGAAAGCCAGCCCCGAAGACACGGTCATGATGGCGGCGGTGGGCTGGGCCAGCAGGTGCGGCAACAGCGCCGCCGTGAGCCGGATTGGGCCAAGCAGGTTGGTGGCGACAGTGGCTTCGGCAGAGTCCAGATTGCCGCTCTGAATTTCTTCTGTCTGCATGATTCCGGCGTTGTGAATGACCACGTTCAGGGCCGGAAAGTCGGCGGTGAGGCGGGCGGCCACTGTGCGAATGTCTTCGGCGTCGGCAATATCGAGCACAACTGATCTCATGCCCGGATTGGCCGCGACGGTTTCATCTAGTACCGCTTGGCGGCGGCCCGCGATGATGATCTGGTTGCCCGCCGCATGAGAAGCTTCGGCCAGAGCGCGGCCAATGCCCGATCCGCCGCCCGTAATCAAGATGGTATTACCGGTATAGTTCATGGCGTTTCTCCTTGCCATGCATCGTAGACTCTACACGTACCAACGGGAAGAAGGCACCGTAAAGTTCTATACTTACCCAAAGGAGAGTAACGTGCTAGACGATCAGAAAAGGATTAGCGCAACCTTAATGCCTATACGAGACGCTTCAGAACACACCCAACAGGAAGACCCCGAACTTGACGCCCTCGTGCGCGAGATTATTGGCCGGGTGGCCGACAAATGGACGATGTTGGCCTTAGAGACCCTGACCGAGCACGGCCCGCTACGTTTTACCCGGCTCGGAGAACTGATCGGCGGCGTGAGCCAGAAAATGCTCACCAAAACCGTCCGCCAGATGGAGGCCGATGGCTTGGTTACGCGCACCGTCTTTCCAGTGATTCCGCCCAAAGTGGAGTATCAGTTGACTGAACTCGGCCTTAGCCTCAGCGAAGCGTTTTGCGGCGTGTGGATTTGGGCCGAACAGCACCGGGGCACGATTGAGGAAGCCCGCCGAGCTTTTCAGGAGCGGCGGGAGGGGACGGAGGAATAGGGATAATTCTGGGTGGTTGGTCTAAGGTGCTGGGGCGGGTTCGTCTTCCCGGTGGCCCCCTCACCCCGTTGCTTCGCAACGCCCCTCTCCCACAAGGGGCGAGGGCTAAAAGCAAGAGCAGAGGCCCATGTTTAGCTCCTCACCCTTGAGGGGGTGAGTGAGCGCCAGCGATTGCCCTTCCTCAGACCCTTAGACGCCCTCTCACCCCATTCCGAACCGCGCCTACTGCCGCTCCAGCCATCCCGCCAGCCAAGGCAACTTCTGGCTTACTTTTTCGCGCAGGCCGCCCCAGTAGCGGCGCGACCAGCCTTCCATGTTGCGCTGTTTGCCGCGTGCAATCGCCAGTGCGCCCTCGGGAATATCATCGTGAATGGCGCTTCCGGCAGCGATAAAGGCGGCGTCGCCGACCGTGCGCGGGGCGATCAGGGTGGAGTTGGAGCCGATGAACACGCCCGCGCCCACGCTGGTCTGGTGCTTGTTCACGCCGTCAAAATTGGCGATGATCGTGCCCGCGCCGATGTTGGTTTCTGCGCCCACCGTCACGTCTCCGAGGTAGGCGAGGTGCCCGGCCTTGACTCCATCGTCTAGGCGGGCATTCTTGGTTTCCACGAAGTTGCCGATATGCACGCCCGCTCCCAGCACCGAGCCGGGGCGCAGGCGGGCAAACGGCCCCACATCGCTGCCCGCACCCACAGTCGCGCCGTCCAGCACGCTATGAGCCTTGATAACCACACCCGCTTCCAGCACGCTGTCGGTGATGACGCTGTAGGCTCCCAGCGTCACGCCGTCGGCCACGCGGGTGTTGCCGCGCAGGATCACGCCGGGTTCCACAGTCACGTCCTGCCCTAGTGTCACGGTGTCTTCGATGGTGTTGGTGTCGGGATTGATGAGGGTCACGCCCGCCCGCATATGGCCCGTGTTGATGCGCCGCCGCAAGATCGCTTCAGCTTCGGCTAGCCCGCTGCGGTCATTGGCCCCCATCACCTCGTCTATATCGTCCAGCTTGAAGGCGTGGGCGGCGGCTCCGGCAGCGCGGTAGAGGGCCAGCAGATCGGTGAGGTAATACTCGCCCGTGACGCTGTTGGGCACGATCTGGCGGGCCAGTTCGGGGGCGCGGGCGTCCATCACGTATACGCCGGAATTGAATTCGCGCACCGCTTTTTCAGCGTCGGTGGCTCCCTTTTGCTCCACGATGCGGGTCACGTTGCCTGCCTCGTCGCGGATAATTCGGCCATAGCCGGTGGCGTCGGGCAGTTCTCCGGTCAGGATGGTAAACGCGCTGCCGCGAGACTGATGATCGTGCAGCAGAGCTTGCAAGGTACTGGGCCGCAGCAGAGGCGTATCGCCGTACAGCACCAGAATATCGGCGTCACCTGTGTGTGGTAAGACATCGGCCCCGCTGAGGAAGGCGTCGCCCGTGCCGCGCTGCTGGGCCTGCCGGGCAAAGGTCACGCCTGTGCCCCCCAGCGCCGTTTCGACCTGCTCGGCCCCGTGCCCGGTCACCACAACCACGCTGCGTGCGCCGAGTTCCTGCGCGGCTTTCACGGCCCACGCCACCATCGGGCGGCCTCCCACCGGGTGAAGCACTTTCGGCAGGGTTGATCTCATGCGGGTTCCTTGGCCCGCTGCCAATATCACGACGTCCAGTGGACGGTTACTGTTCTTCATTGCTCAGTTAGTCTACGGGTCTGGGGCGACAGAATGCCTAGACATCCACAGGGGCCACCCTGACAATGCGGCGGGCAAGGGAAACCGTTCTTCCGCTTGCCCGCCGCCCACAAAATTTTTAGAAGAGAGCCCTACACCGTTTTGGGCGGAGTGGCCGATACCACCGGATCGACCCGCGTATCCGGCTGTTTGCGAAGTTGCAGCAGGAACCAGATGGAAGCCAGAATCAGGGGCACAGAAATCAGGTGCGTATCTGTCCAGAAGCCGATGCCGGGGCGGTCTAGGCCCTGATCGAGGTAGCTTTTGACGGAGAGGGGATTGAGGCGGAAGGTTTCCTCTAGGCCCGCACGCAAGATGGAATACCACAGCCAGAACTGCCAGAAGGCCCAGCCCGGTTTGCGCGAACGCAGCCAGAAATACGCGGCAATGCTGAGAACGATGCCGATGAACACGCCGTACAGCTGCGTGAAATGCACGGGCGCGGTCATCACGAGTTGCCCGCCGATCTGCTGGCAGTACTGAGACAAATCCATGTCGGGGTTGGCGGCCCTCACGCACGCGCCGTCATGGAAGGCACGCGCCGAGTCGGGCCAGCGGTAGCCGATGGGCCAGCCCGTCACGCGGCCCACCGTGTCGGTGCCGTTCATGATGTTGCCGATGCGTCCGCCGATGATGCCGAACGCCACGCCGGGCACGCACAGGTCGGCGTACTGGTAGAAATTGAGCTTGTAGCGCCGGGTGTAGTAGATCAGCACCAGAATGCCGCCGATCAGGCCGCCGTGAATGGAGATGCCGCCTTGCCGCAGGTTGATGATATCCAGCAGCACACGGGGAAACGGGATGTTCTCGAACTGGTTCCATGAGGTCGCCACGAAAACGATGCGTGCGCCCACCAGTCCCCAGATGATCATCCAGAGAATGATGTCGTTGAAGAGGTCGACGTTGAGGCCGCGTTGCCGGGCCATGCGTGTGCCCACCCACACGCCCGCGACGATGCCCAGCGTGATCAGCACGCCGTACCAGGCAATGGTGAAACTGCCAATTTGCAAGAAAACAGGATCCATAAGTTGGGGTCAGTGTATGCCGGATAGGGGCGGGCCGGGTATGAAGTCCCGGTCATGAACAGGGATTGAGGGCAGAGTCGCAACGACAGCGGCCCATCTTCCGCAGGGAAGACAGGCCGGAACAAGCACAGATTTACAACTCTAAAGCAGGTGTTTCTTCAGCGGGCGGCTGAATGCGGAACACGCGGGACAGTACGACGCCCAACTCGAACAGCAGGTACAGCGGGCCAGCCACCAGCAACATGCTGCCGGGGTCGGGTGTGGGTGTGATGATGGCAGCGGCCACCATGATGCCCACGAGGGCAAAGCGCCAGCCCTTACGGAGCATGGTGTGGTTCACGATGCCGATGCGGGTGAGGATCACGGCCAGAATAGGCATCTCGAACGCCAGCCCAAACGAAACGAGGAACGTAATGATCATGCCCATGTAGCTGGCAAGATTCAGCAGCGGCGTAACAGTACCGCCTAAGAAATCGACGAAGAAGCGAACCATCGTGGGCAGTACCAACTGAAAGCCAAAGACTACGCCAGCAGCGAACGCCAACCCTGCCCCCGCAATAAAGGGAATAGCCCACTTGCGCTCGCTGGCATAGAGGCCGGGGGCGACAAAGGCCCAGACTTGCCACAAAATAAACGGCAATGCCAACGCCAAACCCGCCCACAGCGAAATATTGAAGCTCAACAAAAATTGGTCGGTGAGCTGGGTAACGATCAGTTGAACTTTGTTCTCTTGATAGAGCCGCGAATATTTCAGGGGTTCTTTCAGCAGCTCAATCAGGTCGACGCGGTAATTCCACGCCACGCCCATACCCGCCACCAGAAAGAGGACGCTGTAGATCAGGCGCTTGCGGAGTTCGTCGAGGTGGTCGAACAGCGGCGCACTTTTCAGGTCTTGCATCATGACCGCTTCTCCTGTGTCCTTAACGCCGCTCGACTTCAGTAACCGTCGTTTCTACGATTCGGCCATCTGCGGTGCGCACGGGGTCAAGCGTATGGGAATGCACGTCGGTCACGGCAGGAGTCACAGGTTCATGAATCTCTTTCTTGAAGCTCTTGATGCCCTGCCCGAGGCCCTTGCCCAGTTCGGGAAGCTTGCGTGCGCCAAAGATCAGGGCGATAACGACAACGATCAGAATAATTTCCAGTGGCCCGAATGACATATGTTGCTCCTTGGGTGGTGCGGTGATGGGTTGCCCGGAGTGGGCCAAGCGGCTGACTGTAGGGTAGCGCGTGCCTGCGGGGGGCTGTGTGGGCTTGCTTTCTGTGCCCTGCGTTTCGTGCCCTGTGTTTACCGATCCGGCTGAATCGGCCCCTCTGCGCCCTTCTTACCCTGAATGTATGCGGGGCAAGTCAAATTGGATCACTGGTGGGTGAACTGGACGTCAACATGAAGGCTTGATCTGGGGCGGGTGCGCTTAGGGTTGCTGGTGCTTGGTCTCAGGCTCTAAAGATCTAGGGGCTAAGAAAAAGCGCTAGGGCAACAGCTCTGGCTTAGGTGATGTGGCTTGGTTGGAAGCAACTCTTAGACCCTAGACCCGTAGACGCTTTCACGCCCCGGAACCTACGCCATACATTCAGATGCTCCAGCCCCCATCCACCAAGATTTCTTGCCCCGTGATGTAAGCGGCTTCGCGGGTGGCAAGGAACGCGACGGCGGCCCCCACTTCGCCGGGTTCACCAAAGCGGCGGGCGGGGATTTTGGCGGTCAGTTTTTCGGCGTCGGCGGGGTCGGCGTGTAGGGCGCGGAGGCGGTCTGTGGCGGTGTAGCCGGGGGCCACCGTGTTGCAGGTCACGCCGTCGGCAGCCACTTCTAAGGCCAGCGTTTTCAGGTGGTTGGTCACGGCGGCCCGCATGGCGTTGCTGACGGGCAGATTGAGGGCAGGCCGCCCCACCGTCAGGCTGGTGATGGCAATGATTCGGCCCCAGCGCCGCTCGCGCATACCGGGCAGCACTGCCGCCGCCAAACGCACCGTACTCAGAAAGGTGGTATTCAGGCCCGCCAGCCACGCTTCTTCGGTCACGGCGCTCGGCAGGGCTGGGGGCGGCCCGCCCGCGTTGCTGACCAGAATATCGACTTGTCCGGCGGCGGCCAGAGCAGTCTGAATGCCCTCCGGGGTACTCACATCGGCCACCACCCAGCGTGCGCCAATCGCGTTGGCCGCCGTTTTCAAGGCGTCTGCGCCCCGCGCCGCCAACGTGACTTGTGCGCCCAGCCGCATCAGGTCATGCGCCGCCGCGAGGCCGATGCCCCGGCTGCCGCCCGTGACCAGCGCCCGCTTACCTTCCAATCTGAACAAGGTCATACGGCTACGGTACACCGGGGAAAGTCAGAAAGAAAAAACTTTTTGGCCTGCTGCTTTACTTGAGCATTTGGAGAGCACAAAAGTTTTGATAGAACAACTTAGTCTTCGAGTCGTACCAAGAATGGCTGAAGTACGATTCATATTTGTCTCTTATGTAGAAGGAGTCTGAGATTTGACTGACCGACTTGACCTGCTTGGTAACCTTACGGGTTTTTGGGTCGAGGCTGTTCCATAGATACTGGTAATTCTCAGCCAAATGCTTTTGCGCGTAGCCGATATCTGTTCCCATAGACCCGATGCTCGAAGTCCCGTCCACGAAATCGCACTTCATTCCCGTAAATTGACGGGCTTCCAAGCTGAGGCGATTCATAGTGCGCTGTTCTTCTTGATCGACTTGAGCTAAAGCGAAGCCGCACATCAACAGTGCGGCCAAAGGAAATTTACGCATGACTCCAGAATAGGGGCGATGGGTCACACGGTTCTTGCAGATCGGTCTTACACCACGCTCAGGCGCACGTCTACGTTGCCCTGCGTGGCGGTGCTGTAGGGGCAAACGGCGTGTGCGGCGTGCATCAGACCCTCTGCTTGCTCGGTGGTCAGGCCGGGAAAGTGGCCCACGAGTTCTATGTCCAGCCCGAAGCCGAGGCCCTTTTTCTCTAGTCCTACACGGGCGGTAATGGTGCTGTCGTCGGTGAGTTCGATTTTCTGGCGGCGGGCCACCACGCCCAGTGCGCCTTGAAAGCAGGCCGCGTAGCCCAGCGCGAACAGTTGCTCCGGGTTGGTGCCGGGGCCGCCGTCGCCGCCGAGTTCTGCGGGCACGCTGAGGTTCAGGGTCATGCGTCCATCGCTGCTGGTGGTGGTGCCGCTGCGTCCGCCGGTGGCGACGGCCTCTGCCGTATACAGGTTGCTCATGGGGGCCAGAATGCGCCGGGAACGTGGGTCAGGGCAAGGGACAAAGGCGGGCGTTACCTGTGGGGTTACCTGACCCGCACCCGCACATACGCCCGGTCTGCGTAGCCCTCATGGTCAGGGCGGTGTGCCCGGATGTAGGGATGCCGCTCTATCAGCAGCGGATCGGCCCGCAGCAGTTCGGTCAGGTAGCGCTCGGTGACGGCCAACGTGGGGCCGGGTTGAGGGTAGCCCGCCGTCGCAAACACCACTTCATGCTTGCCCACAGCCAGCGGCTGCACGCGCAAGAGGCTGTCGGGGACAGGGCGGCCATTGATCAGGCCGTATCCGAGGGGGCCGCAATCGTTGGCAAGGGCGGCGTGCGCGGCCAGCAGCGGAGCCAAGAGGGGCTGGCTGGGGTCATGCGTTCTGAGGTTGCGGGCCAATTCGCCTGCCACTACAGCTTCACCTTTGTGTTGACTGGCTTGGCGTTCGCGTTCCCCGGCCAACAGGGCGTGCAGAATCAGGGCGCGGCCCGCTGCCACCGCCGCCAACGAGGGTGGAAGAGCCGCCGCGCCGCTGGGGTCTTCGTGCAGTACGCTGATCGGCCCCACGCGCCAGACCTCGCGGCGGGCGTTGCTGACGGCGGCAAAGGCGAAACCTACATTCAGGGGCAGGCGACTGGATTGCACGCGGGCCAACGCAGCGGCCAATCCAGCGGTCAGGGCGTCTACTGCGCCGCGCAGGGTGGCGTGTTCGGGCAGGGCACGCAAGCCCGCCGCGCCGATGGTGGCGGCAAAACGGGCTGGGGTCAGGCCGTGCGGCAGGCTCACGCTTTGGCCACCGATGCTCAAATCCAGACCACTGAGGACGGCGACGATCTGCGGAGTGACCAACAAGACATCTGCGCTGAAAGCCGGGTCACCCATGCGTGAGCGCACGCTGGACTCCACCACGCTCAGAGACATGGGTGCAGTTTAGCCGTGCCTGCCCGCAGTTTGCTCAGTCCACCCTATCCCTATGCCCCGGCTGACCTTTATACGGCGGGGGCGGCGCACGGGCAACAGCTCAGGGCATCAGCCGTTCTATGCTCCAGCCGCCCTCCTGCCGGGCATACCGAAAGCGGTCGTGCATGCGGTTGGGGCGGCCCTGCCAGAATTCCCATTCCTGCACCCTCACCCGGAAACCGCCCCAGAAGTCGGGCTTGGGCACGGGCAGATGCTCGGGAAAATGGGCCTCCAGATCGGCCAGCTTTTGCTCCAGCTCCGCACGATCAGCTATGGGCGCACTCTGCGGGTCGCTGGCGTGGGCGGCCAACTGGCTTTCGCGCGGGCGGGCATGAAAGTAGGCGGTACTTTCTTCGTCACTCACGCGCTCTACTGGCCCAAATGCCCGCACCTGCCGCTCGTGATCAGCCCAGTGAAACAGCAGTTCCGCCTGCGGATTGCCCGCCAAGTCGCGCCCCTTGTGGGAGTCGTAATTGGTATAGAAGGTGAGGCCGCGTGCATCGGCTCCGCGCAACAGCACGGTTCGCACCGAGGGACGGCCCGCGCTATCGGCGGTGGCGAGGCTGAGGGCATACGATTCGCGCAGGCCGTCGGCAATCGCTTCATCCAGCCAGCCCTGAAACTGGGCCAACGGGTCGGCATTCAGGTCGGTGCGGCGCAGTTCGGCGCGGGTGTAGCTCAGGCGCAGGGCGGTCAGGTCTGTATCGCTCATATAGCCCTGACCTTCTGACACTGGGGGCAAAAATGCGTGCCACGCTGGGCTAGCACGATTTTTTCGATGGTAGTGCCGCAGCGGTCACAGGGTTTTCCGGCCCGGTCATACACATGGTGGCGGTGCTGGTAGGCCCCCGCCTCGCCGTCGTGCTGGGCGTAGGTGCCGTCGCTGAGGGTGCTGCCGCCCGCTTCCACCGCCGCGCCCATGACCTCGCGGATGGCGTGGTACAGGCGCGTGGCCTCCGCCGCATTCAGGCGGGTCTGGGCTGGGTGAATCTGGGCCGTCCAGAGGCTCTCGTCGGCGTAGATGTTGCCCACGCCGCTCACTGGTTTTTGAGACAGCAACCAAGGTTTTACGGCTCCGCAACTGGCCGCCCGCACCACGAAATCATCCAGCCCAAAGTCGCCCGTCAGGGGTTCCGGCCCCATTCCGGCCAGCGTGGGCATCGTGGCGTACTGGCCGGGGCGCACCACCGCCATCTTGCCGAAGCGCCGCGCATCGTCAAAGTGCAACGTGCCGCCGTCGGTGGTCAGGGTCACGCGGGTGTGCTTGCCCGCCTCCAGCCGGAAACCGCCGGTCATGCCCAGATGCACGATCAGTTCGAGGTCGTGGGGCAAGTCGTCAGGCAGATCAGGCAGGCCGTCTGCTTCGGCGGCGGCCAGTTGCAGCATCAAGTATTTGCCGCGCCGAGAGAGTCCGGTAATTCGGCGGCCTACCGCCAGATGGGTATCTCGGTACTTGTGCGGCGCGTCGTGTTCTATGCGCTCTATCACGCGGCCCCGCAGCAGCGGCTCTATTTTTCGGCGCGTCGTTTCCACTTCCGGCAGTTCGGGCATGGGGCGAGCATAGGGCGCGGTAGGCATCGGCTGTGCGGCTTACGCTTCCATTCCTTACCATGCAGCTATGATCCTGCCCCTGCTCCATGCCTCCCCGCTCCCTACAGCGCCGGAGTTCCGGTGACTTTCCGCGCTGGCCGTACTCTGTTGCTGACGGGCTTCGAGCCTTTCCATACCCACCCCAGCAATCCCAGCGCCGCCGCTGCCGAGGCCCTGAACGGAGTGATCCTGCCCGGTGGGCTGCGAATCCACTCGGCCCTGCTGCCCGTCGAACCCCACGCCGCCCGCGCCCGTTTGCTGCCGCTGCTGAGCGAACTGCGCCCCGACGCGGTGCTGCTGACCGGACTCGCGGCAGGCAGGCCACAGGTGACGCTGGAACGTGTGGCCCTGAACGTCATGGATTTTCAGATTCCAGACAACGCCGGGAAAACCTACCGCGATCAGGCTGCCGAAACTGCTGGCCCCCCGGCCCTGCTGGGCACCCTGCCGATGCGGGCCATTCTGGCGGCGTGGCGGGAGGCAGGCATTCCGGGCGACATCAGCAATACGGCGGGCCTGTACGTCTGCAATTTTGTGATGTACCACGCACTGTATATCCTGCAAACGCAGGGCCGCGCCCACGTGCCCGCCGGATTCCTGCACTTGCCCGCCAATGCTGAGGTCGCCTTAGCGGTGGCCCCAGACCGCCCGCCGTTGCCCTATTTGCCGCAAGACGAACTGACGCGGGCGGTGCGTGTGGCGGCGGGGGTGCTGGGGTAAAAGTGAAGTCGGAAGGTGAACCCCCTGTTCCTGACGCAACGCCCCCCTTAGAGGAGAGGACTAAAAGCTGTTGCGCTCCCCTTGAGGGGGGCTGGCTGCAAAGCAGACTGGGGGGTTGACACGCGGCTCAAATTTGACGTGGAAGGCGAACCCTTACGGAAACGGCGCACGCCCCGCCACCCAGCCCCCCGACTCTCCCCCAGCCCAGTGCCAGCCCGCTGCTGACGGTTCGGACGGCTTGTGGGCCAACGCCGCCAGCACGGCGGCCAGAGGCACGCGGCGGGCAAAGCGGGTGCGGGCATGCCACGCCGCCAGCACCGTTTCTGGATGTGTGGGGCGCAGGCCGCGCAGGGCCGCGTCGGCGCGGTTGACCGCCAGATCGAACAGGGCGGGCGGCACGGCTCCCAGCGGCGTGGTGCCACCCGGATCAGGATCGTGCAGAAAAGGGCGCTCGGTGGGCATCTGGCGGCGGCCCGGCTCAGGCGGAGCGTTCGCGGCGGGCCAGAGCGGCGATTTGTCCGGCGTGCCAAGCGGTGTGGCGGGCGTTCAGGCGCAGCAGGTCGGACACGGTGACCGTCTGGCCGGAATGCGTGACCATCAGGCCCAAAGCCGATTCGGGCAGGGCGCGGGCGGCGGCCACTTCCCACTCCATCAGGCGGGTCAGGCCCGCGTCGTCCGGTGGGTGCGGCACAGGAATGGCCTCAGCGTGGGCAGCGGCGGCAGAAATCAGTGTCCAGTACGCCCGTTTGGTGGCCGTCAGGTGCGAGGCCAGCGCCGCGATCCGGGGGTGAGGTTGCCCCTCGGCCCCCGCCAACGCCGAGCGCACACTTTCCCACGGGTGCCCGTTGGCCTCTTCCAGCAACGTCGCCAGTGCAGCGGCAGAGAAAAGAGCCGTCACAGGGGCCGCCGATTCTGGGGTTGATGCTGCTGGATCAGGCGGTATACGCCGTCGTTGCCTTGCAGCAGGCGGCCCGTTTGTACCATGTGGCGGGTTACGGCCTGTGCCTGCGCGGGCGTCAGCGGGCTGCTGGCACTCAGGTCAGCCAGCGTAAAGCGTCCGCCCTTGCGGTGCGCGAGGCGGTACACCATGCGCTCCTGCACGTCGGGGCGCTCTTGCCCGCCCAGCGCACGTCCCATGCGTCGGCCAAACAGCCACCACACCAACGCGCCCACCACCACCCCGATCAGCAGTTGCAGCGGTACGAGGCTCACGGCGACGTCTGGCACGGCAAAGGTTTGGGCCACCGCCAATGCCTGTGCTTTGGCCGCCGCCACTTCTGCCGCGCCCGCACCGCTGGCGATCAGGTCGCGCAAGTCGCCCCGCGCCCGCAAGAATCGCATCACGCCGCCCACATCGCCCCGCACATAAATGACGCCGAACGCGATCAGCGCCGCCGAAAGCCCTGCAATCACCGATAATCCCCACCGCGCCACGTTCACGCGCCCATGCTACGGGAAGTGGGTGCCGGGGAGGGTGTCAGGGGCGCAATTCGCAACAGATGCCGACGTCCTATCCCAGATTCGGGCGGCGGTTCAGTTGCGTCCAGAAGGCCGTGATGGTGGTCATGGCCTCCCGGAACTGACTGAAATCCAGCGGTTTGATGACGTAGGCGCTGGCCCCGTGTGCGTAAGAATCGCTGATGTCGCGCGGTTCGCCGCTGGTGGTCAGCATGACGACCGGAATATCGCGGGTACTGGCGCAGGCACGAATGGCGTCCAGCACGGCCAGCCCGTCCATCTGCGGCATCTTCAGATCAAGCAAGATCACGTCGGGCAGGGGATTGGACGGCCCGCTGGCGTTCAGCACCGCGATGGCCTCCGCGCCGCTACCCGCCACGGTGACGTTGTGAAAGACCTGCTGAAGCTCGCCGCTGTCACGCAGCACCGTCAGCGCCAACTCCACATCGTTGGGGTTGTCGTCTACCAGCAAGATTCGGCGTTGCTTCACAGTCTCTCCCTTCCTCCGTGTCGTAGAAATGCGTCTCGATCTGCAGTGTACCGCTGAACTATGAAGATTATATCAAGGTTTGATCAGCTTTATGTGTCGAAAGCACACAATATGGTTTGATTTCTAAATTCTTCTTTACCCTTCAAAGGGTGCACTATGAACCTGACTCTGAAATGACTGGGTTGGCATCAATACTCCTCTGCCCGGTGTATGGGTGTCTGCGGCTCCTGCTGTGGTGGGCGTCCTACACTTGAGCGGTGTTAACCAAGCGCATCATTCCCTGCCTCGACGTCCAAAACGGGCGTGTGGTCAAGAACGTCCGGTTCTTCGAGAACCACCGCGACGCCGGAGATCCCCTGCTGCTGGCGCAGGCCTACGAGGCGCAGCAGGCCGATGAACTGGTGTTTTACGACATCACCGCCACCCATGAGGGCCGCAGCCTGATGCTGGACGTGGCCGCGCAGGTGGCCGAACAGGTGATGATGCCGCTGACGGTAGGCGGCGGCGTGAACCACCTCTCGGATTTCCGGCAACTGCTGATGGCGGGCGCAGACAAAATCAGCGTGAACAGCGGGGCCGTGAAGCGCCCAGAGCTGATCCGCGAGGCCAGCGACCATCACGGGGCGCAGTGCGTGATGCTGAGCATAGACGCCAAACGCCGCGCCGATGGGCAAGGCTGGACGGTGCATGTGGGCGGCGGGCGCGTGGATACCGGGCTTGACCTGATCGAATGGGCGGTGCGTGGGCAAACGCTGGGCGCGGGCGAACTGTGCCTGAACATCATAGACGCCGACGGCACGCGGGCCGGATTTGCGCTGGATGCTACCCGCGCTGTGTCCCGCGCTGTAGATCTGCCTGTGATCGCGTCGGGCGGGGCAGGCCAACTGACCGACTTCCGCGACGTGCTGCGCGGCGGCGACGCGGGTGGAAACGCCGATGCTGCACTGGCCGCCAGCGTGTTTCATTTTGGAGACCTGACGGTGCCGCAGGTGAAAGCCTACCTACAGGCCGAGGGAATCGCGGTGCGCCCCGATTGGCGCGATACGGAGTCTGGCGATGTGCGAGGCTACACGGCATGAGCGTTCCTGCCCTTGAAAACCTCAACTTTGGCCCCGATGGACTGATTCCGGTGGTCACGCAAGACGCCCGCACTGGCGCGGTGCTGATGCAGGCCTACGCAGACCGTGCCGCCGTGGAGCGCACCCTCGCCACCCGTGAAGCCACCTATTTCAGCCGCTCGCGGGGAGAGCAGTGGATTAAAGGGGCCACCAGCGGCCACACCCAGCGCATCGTGGATGTGCGGCTGGACTGCGACGGAGACAGCCTCTTGTACCGCGTAGAACAGACCGGGGCAGCCTGCCATACCGGGGAATACAGCTGCTTTTACCGCTCCATGTTGGGGGAACAGCCGGAAGAGGCCGCCACAGAGAATGGGCTGGACGGCACGCTGGAGCGCGTGTATGCCACCATTACCAAACGCCTTGCCACGCTGCCGGAAACCAGTTATGTGGCCCGCCTCCACGCTGGGGGCCTTGACCGCGTGCTGAAGAAGATCAGTGAGGAAAGCGGAGAAGTGCTGCTGGCCGCCAAGAATGGAGACCGCGCCGAACTTGCCACCGAAGTCGCGGATTTGTTTTTTCATACGCTGTTTGCGATGGCCGAAGTGGGCGTGGGGCCTGCGGATGTGGCCGCCGTACTGCAAGCCCGCGAGGGCAAAACGGGCCTGAAGGGGCCAAAAGAGATCGGGTAAGGCCTGAGTATTCTTTGCACCTTCAGGTATGAGAGACACCTAAAGTACCTCCCAAAGCCGCCCTGTGATCCAAACGGGCGGCTTTCGCATATACCTATCTAAAGCCCTACCGGAGGTTCCACCCATGACCAACACACTGACCCGCTTTGCCCTGCTCGCCGCCGTTTCTACCGTTGCCCTCGCCTCGTGCAATATGACGCCTGTGCCCGAAGCCCCCACCGGGCGCGTAGCCTACGGCCTTGACGCCACCGGAAACTTGGCAACCTTCGGCCTCAGCAACGCGGGCGCGAGTTACAGCACCCGCGCCGTGACCGGGCTGAGCGCGGGCGAAACGTTGGTGGACTTGGACTTCTGGAATGTGGACAACGCCTTGTATGGTCTGTCGAGCAACGGCACGCTGTACAAGATCGACCCGGCCACAGGCGCGCTCACCAAGGATTATGTCGGCCCGACGCTGGGTACCCCCACAGCGATGGACTTCAACCCCGTTGCCCGCCGCCTGCGCGTCTTTAACAGCACCGACGACAACTTCCGGACGACGCCGCTCGGAAGCTCTGCCGCCGCCGGAACCACTGCTGACGGCAAGTTGGTCTACGGCCCCACTGACGTGAAGACCGGATCCAACCCCGCGCTGACTGCCGCCGCCTACACGAACACGTTTGCCAGTGCGCCTGTGACGGGCGACACGACGGCCCTGTATTCCATCGACGCGGGCACCGACACGCTCGTCATGCATACGTCGGCCACAGGGCCGGGAACCACGATGGGCAACTTTAGCGTGCTGAACACGGTGGGCAACCTCAACGAGGACGCCATCAGCGGCGCGACGGGCTTTGATATCGTGGGCGCGAACGAGGCCTACATCAGCATCAATAGCGGCACCACCACCACGCTGTATTCCATCAATCTGACGACTGGAGCCACCACCCAGACGGCCAAATTCACGGGCAGCCTGAAGACGTTCGCGGTCAGCCTCCCGGCCAGACCCGCCGCCCCAGTCCCACTTTCCAAGTAATCCTCCGGCACCAAAACAAAGCAAGCCCAAGAGCAGTCCGGGCTTGCTCTGTTTTGGTGTGAAGACGCTGCATACTTTTCAGGATGCCGCCCAGCTCAGATCAAAGCAGTTCGGATAGACCCAGCTCAGCCGCCCCGAAAACAGAATGGCGGGCTTGGGCGCGTGGAGTCCGGGCCGACTTGCCGAACAGATCAGAGGCTCTGACCACCCAATTGGCCGCTTTTTTGCAGGCACAGGGAGCGCGGCGGGTGCTGGCCTACCGCGCCTTGCCGGGAGAGCCGGACGTGTCGGCGTTGGTGGGCCAGTTTGAACTGTTCACCACCCGCGCCCGCTGGAAGCCGGAGCCACATTTGACGCTGCACGCTTGGGATACGGCTACCGAACTCAGCCGCTTTGGGGTGCTTCAGCCGCCCGCGAGTGCGCCGCGTGTGCCGCTGGACAGCATAGATGCCGTGTTGCTGCCCGCCCTCGCCTTCGATGAACAGGGCGTGCGCCTCGGCTATGGCGGCGGCTTTTATGACCGCCTGCTGCCCGGATTTGCTGGCCTGACCGTAGGGGTGGTGTGGTCAGACCTGATCGTGCCGACGCTGCCCAGTGAACCCCATGATGTGCGGGCGGGGTGGCTGGCGACTGAGGCGGGGGTGTGGGCAGTTGGGCTGGAAGGTGAACCCCCCCGTTGCTGGCGCAACGCCCCCCCTTAGAGGGGAGGACTAAAGATTTTGCGCTCCCCTTGAGGGGGGCTGGCTGCGGAGCAGACTGGGGGGTTTATCCGGAACCGCCAACAAACAACCCCCGCCCGCACCGGAATTGACCGGGCGAGCGGGGGCAAGTTCTTGCGTTCAGTCCACCAAAGCTCAGTACTTTTTGGTCTGCTTGGCCTGTTCCAACGCAATTTCGCGCAGCACGCTGGACGAACTGGCTCCAGACGCACCTTCGATGGCCTTCACGGCGAGGTCTTGCACCTGACGGCTGGCGGCTTCCAGTTGTTGCGTGAGGCTCTGAATGCGGGTCTGCTGATCGGCGATGTTGGTGTTCAGCGACTCGATTCGCAACTCGAAGGCCTGACGCTGGCCTTCCATGTCTTTGGCCTGAATGTCGGCGCGGGTTTTGGCTGTGTAGGTAGCAATTCCCCGGCCTTCATCCTTGGCTTTTTTCAGGGCCGATTCCTTTTCCTGATCCAGCAGAGCAAATTTGGCCCCGGTGTCGGCGGCGTCGCGTTCGCGCTCGGCCAAAGTTTTTTCGCTTTCGGCAAAGGCTTTGGCGGCAGTTTCGCGGCGGTCTTGCAATACCTGACGCTGCTGGTTCATTTCGCTGGCGTACTGTTCGCCGTCCAGTTGGCGGGCCAATTCCAGCGCGTACTGGTCTGCTTCCGACTTGCGCTCAAACTCGCGCTCGAAGGCTTCGGCGCTGTCTCTCAGGGCCTTGCGCTGGGCCTGCTGTTCCAGCGTCCACGCTTCCTGCGCGGTGCGGCGGCTGAGGTTCAGCGTGGCGCGTTCGGCTTCCGTGTCTGCCAAGAACTGGCGGCCCTGTTCGTCGTGGCTGGCAATCAATTCGCCCAGTAAGCCGTCTTTAGGCTGAAGGTCGTACAGGTTTTTCAGGTCGGCCAGTTCCGCCGTCACGCGCTCCTGAATGGCGGCCAAAGCTTCGGCCTCCTGCGTCAGCCACTCCGAAAGCTGGCTGGCGGTGGCCCCCAAGTTTTGCTGCACGGTTTCCAGCGCCTGCAAAGTGTTGCCGTTGCGCGTGGCAGCAGCAGCGGGTTTCTCGGTCACCGTACTGGGCGCAGGGGCAGCAGCTTGAGCCGGGCTGTTCTGGTTGGCCGCCACCTGCCGCGCCAACTTCTGGTTCTCGGTCTGAATCGCCTTCTGGTCGGCTTGCAGCTTGGTGATGGTCGCCAGCAATTCTTCGTAGCCGCTCAGCAGTTCGGTTTTGGTGTTCTTGTCACTCAGTTTTTTCAGGGTCATGGGCACATCCTCGGGTCAGTGGGGGAAGGGGAGAAGGAGTTGGTGGGCTCAGGCTTTTTGCGAGTAAGAAGTCACGGCACGCAGCGCGAGGTCTTGGGCCTGCTTCATCACTTCTTGCAGTTGCTCGGTCAGCGACTGAATCTGGCCCGCCTGACGGCTGAGGGTGTCGTCCAGCGCCGCAATTCGGTACTCGTAGACCCGCTTCTGGCCTTCCCAATCTCTGTCCATCAGTTCGGCCTTGACCTTGGCTTCCCGGCTCACTTCCTCGATGGCCTCAGCGCGGGTTTTGCTCACCAGTTCGGCCAATTCTGCGGGAAAAGCCGCCAATTTCGCTTTCTGCTCTTCCAGTTTCGCGCCCTGTGCCAGCAACACGGCTTCCCGTTCGGCCCAGTCTTTTTCGCGCACGCGGCGGTCTTCGGCGTGGTCACGCTCAAAGTCACGAATTTCGCGCTTCAAGTCGTCTTGCTCAATTTGGCGTTCGCGGGTCTGCTCATAGCTGTAGTCGGCGGTTTCCTGAAGCTGCGCGGCGGCCCGCTCTGCTTCGCGGGCGGCGGTGCTGCGTTCAAAGGCTTGGCGCTGTTCTTCCCACGCCTTGCCTTGCTCGGCCTGCTCACGGGCGAGGGCGTCGGCGGCCTGTTGCGCGTCGCGGGCCAGCGCTGCCATGCCCTCCAAATGCTCCACGCGCTGCAAATACAGAGCGTCGGCCACCACCCGAATCTGAGACAATTCGTTCAGGTACTCGCCCTGCACCACTTTGGCGCGGCGCACTTCTTCCAACCGCTCGTATTCGCCGTCCAGCTTGGCAATCAGACTTTGCAGCGTGGCGTTAAATTCGATCTGCAAGTCGGCCAGCGTGCCCACGATGCCGCCCGTAGTGAGCTGCGTGGCCCGCTCGACACGCACCAGATCCTTCTGGCGTTCGGCTTCCTGCGTGCGGGTCAGCAGGCTGGTTTGGGCGCGGTACTGCTCGGCGATACGGGCAAACTCTGTGGAAGAATTTTTTGTCATGACACTCCTTTTGGTGCTTGATTATGTTATATCCTAAATCCCGTTTGAGATCAAGACCACAATACAGAGGATTTGTGAGAGGGCTGACCGGGCCGATACTTCCCCCCTCTGTCCTGACCACCCGGACGCCCACGCCTCCCGTTCGCTACAGTTGACACGTGACCCTGACCCCCGAACCGACGCTGAAGCGCACGCCGCTGCACGCTGCCCACCTGCGTGCTGGGGCCAGAATGGTGCCGTTTGGCGGCTGGGAGATGCCCGTGCAGTACAGCAGTGTGAAGGCCGAACACGACGCTGTGAGAACCAGGGCGGGCGTGTTCGACGTGTCTCACATGGGCGAGTTCCGCGTGACTGGGCCAGATGCGGCCACCTTCCTGAACCGCGTGACCACCAACGACGTGACCAAGCTGAAACCCGGACGCGCCGCCTACAACTGGTTGCCCAACGATTCGGGCGGCCTCGTAGACGATATTTACGTGTACCGCGTGGCCGCTGAAGAATTCTTTCTGGTGGTCAATGCGTCGAACATAGAGAAGGATTGGGCGCATTTGCAGGCGCACGCAGGGGGCTTTGAAGTCACCCTGACGGATGAATCAGACCGCTGGGGGCTGTTGGCGGTGCAGGGGCCGCAAGCCGAGGCGATGCTGCAACCGCACAGCAGCGTTGACCTGAGCGCCGCCAAAAAGAACGCCTACTTTGCGGCCAAACTGTTCGGCTTCGACGTGTGGCTGGCCCGCACCGGCTACACGGGCGAGGACGGCTTCGAGGTCTTCACCGACGCCAGTGAGGCCGAAACCATCTGGGACAAGCTGCTCGCCATCGGCCTGACGCCTGCGGGCCTCGGCGCACGCGACACCTTGCGGCTGGAGGCGGGCTTTCCCCTCTACGGCCATGAATTCGCAGACCATATTCACCCGCTCAGCAGCACCTATACGTGGGTGGTCAAAAACACGGCGCACCTCGGCGCAGCCCACATCCAGACCGCGCCCAAGCACAAGCTGATCGGGCTGGCGCTGGATAAGGTTCCGGTGCGCGAGGGCTACCCGGTGCACCTCGGCGGCGCGGTGGTGGGCCACGTCACCAGCGGCAGTTCTAGCCCCACGCTGGGCCACCCGATTGGGATGGCGCTGGTGAATGCCGAGGCAGGCAACGCCGACGCTTACGAAGTCGAAGTGCGCGGCAAACTGCACCCGGCGCGGCGCATGGAACTGCCGTTTTACAAACGTTCCTGAAGGCCGTCCTAAATTTTCGACTCGCCGCCATAGCCGATCCCACACAGCACCACACAGAATTAGGGAGAATAAACCATGCAAACCCCCAACGAACTGAAATACGCGCCGTCGCACGAGTGGCTGTCTGAAGACGGCACGGTGGGCATCTCCGACTTTGCTCAGGATCAGTTGGGCGACGTGGTGTACGTGGAACTGCCCGAAGTGGGCCGCATCGTGACCGCAGGCGAAACGGTGGCCGTGGTGGAGAGCGTGAAAACGGCGTCGGACATCTACGCGCCCGCCACCGGCACCATCACTGCCGTGAACGACGCCCTCAGCGGCGGCCCCGAACTCGTCAACAGCAGCCCTTACGAAGACGGCTGGCTGTTCAAGATCGACGTGACCGAGGAAAGCGCCGAGTTGTTGAGCGCCGAGGACTACGCCGCCGCGAACAACTGAGGCGCGGTCTAAGGGTCGAGGGTCTAAGGGTCTAAGAACGGCTTGAAAGACCAGTGGGGCGGCGAATCTGGCCCCAAGTCTTGGCCTGTACCCACCCGCCCTGCCACGCCGAATATCTGCACCTTAGACCCTAGACCGTTAGACCCCTAGACCCAACAGGAGCTACCCCATGCGCCGACTAACCGACTTACTGCAAACCGACGATTTCACCCGCCGTCATATCGGCCCCAGCGAAGGCGAGCAGGCTGTCATGCTGCAAGAACTTGGCTACAGCAGCCTCGAAACCTTCATCAGCACGGTGGTTCCGGCGGCGATTGTGCGGCCCACCGAAATGCAGGTGGGCGGGCCAGTGACCGAAGCGCAGGCCATTGCCGACTTGAAGGCGGTGGCGGCCAAAAACAAGGTCTTCCGCAGTTATATCGGCATGGGTTACAGCGGCACGCACACGCCGCCCGTGGTGCTGCGGAACCTGCTGGAAAACCCCGGCTGGTACACCGCCTACACGCCGTATCAGGCCGAGATTTCTCAGGGGCGGCTGGAAATGCTGCTGAACTTTCAGCAGATGGTGATGGACTTGACGGGCATGGAAGTGGCGAACGCCTCGCTGCTGGACGAAGCCACCGCCGCCGCCGAAGCGATGACCCTCGCCAAGCGAACGGCTAAGGCCAAAGGCAACGTCTTCTACGTGGCCGACGACGTTCACCCGCAAACGCTGGACGTGATCCGCACGCGGGCCGAGTTCTTCGGTTACGAGGTGCAGACGGGCGCGGCCAACGCAGAACTTCCAGAAGGCACGTTTGCCGCGCTGGTGCAGACCCCCGGCACGTATGGCGACTTGCATGACCTCTCCCCCATTGCTGATCGGGTACATGGGGGCGGCGCGGCCCTGATCGTGGCAACCGATCTGCTGGCCTGTGCACTGGTCACGCCTCCGGGCGAGCAGGGAGCCGACATCGTGATCGGCAACTCTCAGCGGTTCGGCGTGCCGATGGGCTTTGGCGGCCCACACGCGGCCTTCCTTGCTTGCCGGAGCGCCTATCAGCGCAGCATGCCGGGGCGCGTCATCGGGGTTTCTAAGGACAGCAAGGGCAAAACCGCCCTCCGCATGGCAATGCAGACCCGCGAGCAGCACATCCGGCGCGAGAAGGCGACGAGCAACATCTGCACCGCTCAGGCCTTGCTGGCGAATATGGCCGCCGCTTACGCCGTGTGGCACGGGCCGGAAGGCATCAAAACCATTGCCGAGCGCGTGCATCTGATGACGGGGATACTGGCGAAGGCGTTGGCCGATGCAGGCATGAACCCTCAGACCAGCTTCTTTGACACGCTGAGTTTTGAGGGTGTTGAGACTGAAATCAGGGCACAGGCTGAAGCCAAGGGCATCAACTTCCGCTTCAGCGCGGGCAAGGTGGGCGTGACGCTGGACGAAACCGTGACGCTGGCTGATCTGGCCGACATCACCTCCGTCATCACCGGGCAGGTGGCAGACCTCGCCGCACTGGAAGCAGACGCAGTAGACGGCATCCCCACCCCTCTCCAACGCAGCACGCCTTACCTCACGCACCCAACTTTCTCCGCGCACCACTCCGAACACGGCATGTTGCGTTACCTGAAGCAACTGGAAAACAAGGATTACAGCCTGACGCACGGCATGATTCCGCTGGGAAGCTGCACCATGAAGCTGAACGCGACCACCGAGATGATTCCAGTGACGTGGCCCGAATTCGGGCAGATTCACCCGTTTGCCCCTGCCGACCAGACCGAAGGCTACGCGCACTTGCTGGCGGAACTGGAAGCGTGGCTGGCCGACGTGACCGGCTACGACGCCGTGAGTTTGCAGCCCAACAGCGGGGCGCAGGGCGAGTACGCGGGCCTGCTGACCATTCGCAAATACCATGCGGCACGGGGCGACAGCCACCGCACGGTGTGCCTGATTCCCGCCAGCGCACACGGCACCAACCCCGCTTCGGCGGCCATGATGGGCATGAGCGTGGTGGTCGTCAAAACCGACGACATCGGTAACATTGATTTTGAAGACTTGAAGGCGAAGGCCGAGCAGCACAGCGACAATCTGGGCGCGTTGATGATCACCTACCCCAGTACGCACGGTGTGTTTGAGGAAAACGTGCGTGAAGTGTGCGACCTGATCCACGCGCACGGCGGGCAGGTGTACTTGGACGGGGCGAACATGAACGCGCAGGTGGGCCTGACCAGCCCCGGTTTTATCGGTGCAGACGTGAGCCACCTGAACCTGCACAAAACCTTCGCCATTCCGCACGGGGGCGGCGGGCCGGGGATGGGGCCAATCGGCGTCAAGGCCCACCTCGCACCGTATTTGCCCAACCACAGCGTGCGGGCCACCTCGGACAGCCAGACCGGAGCCGTGAGCGCCGCGCCGTATGGCAGCGCCAGCATCCTGCCGATTTCGTACCTGTACATCCGCCTGCTGGGTGCGGCGGGCCTGAAGCGGTCTACTGAAATTGCCATCCTGAACGCCAATTACATCGCCCACCAACTGCGCGGCGCGTACCCTGTGCTGTACACCGGGCCGGATCATGACGGCCTGGGCGGGCGCGTGGCGCACGAGTGCATTCTGGATATTCGCCCGCTCAAAGCGGCCAGCGGTATTTCGGAAGAAGACATCGCCAAACGCCTGATGGATTACGGTTTTCACGCGCCCACCATGAGCTTTCCCGTACCCGGCACCCTGATGATCGAACCCACCGAGAGCGAGCCCAAGGCCGAACTCGACCGCTTCGTGGCGGCCATGCTGGGCATTCGCCGCGAGATTCAGGAAGTGGAAGACGGCCTGCTGAGCGCCGAGGACAGCCCGCTGAGCCACGCGCCGCACACGCAGGGCGACCTGATGTCGGACGACTGGAACCGCGCCTATAGCCGTGAAGTGGCCGCCTTCCCCACCGGAGCGCAGCGTGCTTGGAAGTACTGGCCCGCCGTGAACCGCGTGGACAACGTGTACGGAGACCGGAACTTCGTGTGTAGCTGCCCGCCGATCAGCGAGTACGCCGAATTGCAACTGAGCGAGTAAAAGCAGTTGGGAAGGCGGGGCCGTTCATCACAGAGTGGCCCCGCTTTCCTGTGCCGACCCACGCTCCGCTTAACCCTTCCTCACCGCTTGCCTAACTCGGCAGGAGCTGACGCCAATCTGGTTCTGGGCTGCGGCTCATGCCGGGGCGAGAGCCTGTAGCATGCATCCACGCACCCTGAACACCGCCAACCGCGCCGCCAACTTTCTGGGCTGGTTCAGCATCGGCCTCGGCACCCTAGAAGCAGTGGCCCCGGCTGCATTGGGCCGCACGCTGGGGCTAGAGCGGCACACGACCCTGCTGCGCCTGTACGGCGTGCGGGAACTGACCGCAGGCGGGGCGATTCTGACACAGACGACCACGCCGCAATGGCTCTGGGCACGGGTGGCAGGCGACGCGATGGATATCGCCACGCTGGCCCTCGCACTGGGGCCGCAAAACGAGAAGCGGGCCAATGCCGCAGCTGCTCTAGTGGCCGTTGTGGGGATCACGGCGCTGGACATCTGGACGGCGCTTCAGTTGACCCGGCACGGGGCAGGGGCCAAGCACCCGGCGCTCAATCCTGAAAGCTAAGGAGCCAATTCATCTCCCTTTTTCGGCCTCGCCTGCCACGCCAGCCACACCGCCCACAGGTTCACGGCGGCGGCAGCCAGATGCCAAGGCACCAACTGCCCCGCCCCCGCCCAAGCCAGCGCCGTTGCAGCACACAGACCGTTCAGGCCCATCCCGATGATGAAGGTCAGGCGTTCGTGCGGCGTGGAATACATGGGCGTGCGTGGGCTGGGGTCGGTCATGGCGTCGTGGGCCTCGGCATACCGGATCAGGCTCAGCACGCCGAACACCAGCAGTAGGCCCGCCAGCAACATGCCCCACAGCCCCAGATACCGGTCTACATTGCTGTAGTCCACCGCCCCCAACGCAAAGTGCCCCAAAGACCCCAGAATGCTGACCAGCGCGAGGCCCAGCGTGCGAGGCGTGGAGTAGTTGGGAGCGTCACCAAGGGGCATTTGGGGCAGTGTACGGGGGAAGGACAGAGGGTCAAAGTGTGGGAAGGCGGGTTTTGCGGGGCGGTTGGTGGAGTGTGGATCGGAGAGAGTGAGCAGAGCAATCGCTGACGCTCACTTCCCTCTCCCGCTGCTTCGCAGTTCTGCGAGTCCCCGCAAGGGGAAAGCATGAGCAGACTCGCATCGTTCCCGCCCCATCCATGTGAGGCCGTCGTGCGTGCAACGCGCGGGCCAATTCCAGATTCAAGACGAGTGGCAATTCCGCTTCAGAAGAACGATTCAGTCGACTTAAAACGCGACAAGATCAATCTTGCCTAGTGCAACGCTAACTCCCCTGCACCCTTTGGGGGCGGGGGCTGGGGGGTGGGGGAGTCCAACGTGGGACAAACCCCAAACCCCCTCATTTCCCCGGAGTAATCACCTCTACCGCCGTCAACGTCTCCGCAATCCGGTAGGTATGGCTGGCCCCACTCGGCACGCAGTACGAATCCCCCGGAGCCAATGAAATCGTCTGCCCATTCACGATCAGTTCGGCGCGGCCCTCAATCACGTAGCCCAGCGTTTCATAGTCGTTCACGCTTTCGGGCTTGGCAGGATCGGGTTCTTCGCGGTGCCACAGCCGCATCTGCCCGGTCTGGCCGCGAATCAGGTGATGCTCGCCGTGTTCGCCGTGCTGCGTGTCGCTCTGGCTGACTTTGTACGTCTGGGGTGTCATGCCTCAGCCTGCACCGCCTTAGCCGCGCCGGGGTGAGGGGAAGATTCAGGGCCGCAGAGCTTTTGGCCCCCCAAGCCGGAAGGCCGACGCCCACGCATTCTGTCCGGCAGTCAGCAACAGTATGGCCAAAAACAACGTCCTACACACTCTTTTTCTGAATCTGACGCGATTTGGCAAGAAGGCGGGTGGCAGCGTACACTGCGCTTCTAGCTCTGTTGAGTTCACGCAGATCGAACAACCACAGCGCCGGGGGGTGAGGCAAACACATGGGAACCAAAGAAGACGTCCGTTCGCGGCTAAATATCGCGGAGGTCATCGGGGAATATGTGAGCCTCACGCCTGCGGGCAAGGGGCGCATGAAGGGGCTGTGTCCGTTTCACAAGGAAAAAAGCCCGTCGTTTCAGGTAGACACCGAGCAGGGGTATTACTACTGCTTCGGCTGCAAGGCGGGCGGCGACATCTTCAGCTTCGTGCAGCAGACCGAAAACCTCAGCTTTGGCGATTCTCTGCGGAAACTGGCCGAAAAAGCGGGCGTGCAGGTCGAAGCCAAGTACGGCGAGAAGTCCAGCCGCGACCTGTACGACGTGAACGCCTTCGCTCTCAGCTATTTTCAGGAGCATTTGCCGGGGCCTGCGCTGGAGTATTTGAAGGCACGCGGCCTGACCGATGCCACCATTGCCGCCTTTGAACTCGGTTACGCGCCCGAAGGCTGGGACGGCCTAGTGAAGCGGGCCAAAAGCCGGGGCATCACAGATCGCCTGCTGCTGGAAGCGGGCCTGACCACCGAAAACCCGGAATCGGGCCGAATTTATGACCGCTTCCGGGGCCGCGTCATGTTCCCCATCCGAGACCATTTGGGACGGCTGGTGGGTTTTGGTGGGCGCGTGCTGGACAACAGCAAACCCAAATATCTGAACACACCCGACACCGAAGCCTTCAAAAAGGGCGAACTGCTGTACGGGCTGGACAAGGCCAGAAGCCTGATTTCTGGAACAGGTACGGCGGGCGGCGGGGAATTGATCGTGGTGGAAGGCTATATGGACGTGATCAGCCTGCACCAGCACGGTTTTACGGGGGCAGTCGCCAGCCTTGGCACGGCCCTGACCGCCGAACACGCCATGCTGTTGGAGCGGCTGGGGGCGCAAAAGCTGACGCTGATGTTCGACCAAGATCAGGCCGGACTCAAGGCCACACTGTCGGGGCTGGATCAGGTCTTGGGGGCCAAATTCCGGGTGCGGGCCACCAGTGTGCCCAGCGGCAAAGACCCCGCCGACGCGCTGCTGGCCGGAGACGAAGCGGGCATCCGGCAAGCGCTGTTGGGCGGCCTCGACGAAGTGCATTACCGGGTACAGGCCGCGCTGGACAAGCACGATGTAGGCACCACCGCAGGCAAACGCAGCATTCTGATGGAACTGCTGCCGCGCATGCAAAACCTTGACCCGCTGGATGAGGGCGCGGAGCAGATGCGGACGATTGCCTGCCACACGCTGGGCATCAAGCCCGAAGCCCTGCTGGAATGGATCGGCTCTAAGGCCAAGCGCCGCAGCCTGACCGATACCCACATGGCCGGAATGAGTGCCCACCGGGGCGAAGAAGACCGGGAACTGTCGCTGCTGCGGCAACTGCTGGTCGATCCCAGTTTGCTGTCTAAGTTGGACGGCAGCACCCCTTGGCGCAACGAATCAGTCCGCAAGGTGATGCTGGCCGCGCTGGGGCAGGGCGTGGGCGGCGCGAATGCCGATTCCATTTTGGAAATCTTCCGGGGTCAGCCCGAAGAGCAACTGCTGATCCGCCTGATGTTCGAGGGCCGCGACACTGGAGCCATTTCCCGCGACACCAACCAGATGTACGAACAAAAAGTGAACGGGTACGCCGCCGCTGCCGTGGACGATATTCAGGTCAGCATGAGCATCGATTCTATGCGGGCCGAAGTGGACTTGCTGAAGCGCCAAGTGGCCGAAGCCGAAGCCGCCGAACAACTGAATCTGCTGCGCCAGATCGGGGAACTCCAGCGGGCGATAGAAGCCGAGAAGCGGGCGCGGCGGAGTACGGCGTAGAGACAGAGGGTCAACGTTCTCACAGGGAATCAGGCCAAACCCCACATACTGAGCGCCATGACCCTGTTTCGTGGCCTGATCTTGTGCGCCAGCTTTTGCCTCGCTTCAGCGGGTGGGCAAGGTTCGCCCCCTTTGCCGTCAACGCCGTTGCAGCAGTCCGGCTCCTCTCAGGGCAGCTCCTCTCAAAACTTTGACGAGCAGAACGCCGCCATCGCCCGCCTCGCGCCCGCTTTTGGTGGCTACTACACCCAAGACAAGTTGCTCTATATCGTGACCACTCTGGACGATGAGGCGGCCCGGCAGACCGCTGTAGAAACCCTGTTTGCACAACAGGGCGAGCAATTGCGCCGCAACGGATTCAGCCCGCAACAGGTTAGATTTGTACGTGGGCAATTTAATGCCGCGCAGCTGTTGCAGGCCAAGGAAGTTGTTCAAGGCGTCCGGGGATGGACAGGGTTGGGAATTGACCAGAAGCTCAACCGTGTGGATGTGCGGTTGGCGTTGCCCGTGCTAGAAGCTGACGCGCAGGCTTTCGTTGCGCGGCGGCTTCCAGCTGGCATAGTCGTCTTTACCTCGCGGCCGCCCCAAACGTTGCCGCCCGCAGACACCTTGCCACACCCCCACCGCGCCGTATTGAACGTCGAGTTAAAGGACAAAGCCGTCCAGATTCGCCTCGACCTTACCAATACGGGCCGCGAGCGCCTGCAATTTTCACACGGGGCTTGCGATTTTAGTTTTGAAGTGGTGCGGCTAGAGACAGGCGAAGTGGTGCGGCCCAGCCCAGCCGTTGACCTATGCGGCCTAGTGGGTCACCTGATCGACCTCAAGCCCGGCGCAACTCTGACTCTGGCATCTGGCACCTGGAATGTACGGACGCCTGAAGGTCAGGCCGCGCCACAAGGCCGCTACCTCATCCGGGCAGCCTTCGAGCTGTTTCAGAGTGACGGCAATGAGGCGACGAACCATGTGATCCGTCCGGCAGATGTGGTGCTGGAACTGCCCGTTAAGGTTAACTGAGCCGCGCCGAACAGGAAAAATCCCACCCGTAAAGGTGGGACTTTTTTCTATTGGTGGGCGGTATAGGACTTGAACCTACGACCTCTCGCGTGTGAAGCGAATGCTCTACCACTGAGCTAACCGCCCGAAACCGTACTGCTGCGCCCCAGAAATCTTGGTGGGCCCTGCCGGATTTGAACCGGCAACCAATCGGTTATGAGCCGACTGCTCTGACCGTTGAGCTAAGAGCCCGGACTGCCACAGAGTTAAGCACTACTGGGTTGAACAATCCACAAGGAATCATTCTGACGAGCGAGAGGAAGTGTAGCAACGGGGGCGGGCCTTGTCAAACTGACGGCAGCGCTCAGCAGCGTACTGTGTGAATACAGACCGTCAGGCGGGGTAGAGTGCGGCCTATGCGGGTCATGCATGTGGGGTCAGAAGTCTTTCCTTTTTCGCGTTCGGGCGGGCTGGGCGATGTGCTGGGCGCACTCCCGGCAGAGCAGGCCCGACTTCTCACGGGGTTGGGCAACACGGGGGCTGACGATGAGGTGTCGGTGATTTCGCCGTGGTACGCCAGCCTCAGCGGAACGCCGACAGAGCTGTGGCGTGGGCGCTTGCCCGAGCTGGGGGCCGATGCGGGTGACGTGACGGTGGGGGAACTGCGGCAGGACGGCGTGCGCTACCTGTTCATCGGCCTGCGCGAGTTTCACCGTCCGGGCCTGTACCACCCCGACGACGTGTGGCGCTACTCGCTGTTTGGGCGGGCGGTGATGCCTGTGCTGAAGCTGCTGAACGCCGTGCCGGACGTGTTGCACGGCCACGACTGGCAGGCGGGCTTGGCGCTGGCCCACGCACACCTGGCCGGAATCCGCACCGTGTTCAGCATTCACAATCTGGCCTATCAGGGCAAATGGAACATGGCCGAAGCCTCGCGCTGGACGGGGTTGCCGGGCTGGGCGTTCGGGGCCGATGGACTAGAGTTTCACGGCGACCTGAACCATATGAAGGCCGGGCTGATTTTTGCCGACCACGTGACCACCGTGAGTCCCACCTACGCACTGGAAATCACGACGCCGCAGTACGGAGAGGGCTTGGAAGGCCTCCTCATTCGCCTGAACCGCGAAGGCCGCCTGAGCGGAATCATCAACGGGCTGGATCAGGAGCGCTGGAACCCCCGCACCGACCCGGATATTCCGGCGTTTGGCGACCTCGCGGGCAAAGAGGCGGCGCGGGCGGTGTTGCGGGCCGAATTTGGGCTGGACGACGCCCCGATTCTGGCAACGGTGAGTCGCTTGGCCGACCAGAAGGGAATTGATCTGCTGATCGAGGCGATGGGCGACCTCGTGCCGCACTGGAATATCGTGGTGCTGGGCGGCGGCGACCCGTTGCTGACGGCGGCGCTGACGGGCTGGAGCCAGCATCCGCGCGTGGCCTTCGCACAAGGGCTGAACGAGGCCTTGGCCCACCGGATTTACGCCGGGGCCGACGCTTTTGCCATGCCCAGCCGCTTCGAGCCGTGCGGCCTGTCTCAGATGATTTCTATGCGCTACGGCACGCTGCCGGTGGTGCGCGAAACGGGCGGGCTGGTAGACACCGTGCCGCAGGACGTGGGCTTCCGCTTTGCCGACGCCACGCCCGAAGCGTTGGCCGCCGCCTGCCATGAAGCCCGCCAAGCCTTCGATGACCGCGCCGATTGGGAAAGCCGCGTCGAGCGGGCCATGTCGCTGGACTTCAGTTGGGACGGCCCCGCCGCGCAGTATCTGGCGCTGTACCGCCGCTTGGGTGAAGGGTGAGCGCCCAGCTAAGCCTCCTCTCTCTGTTGCCCGAAGACCTGCCGCCGCTGCTGGCGGGCCTGTACGAAGCCCCCGAAGAGGCGGTGGCATGGATGGCCGGGGCGAGTGTGGCCGCGTGGGTGGCCCTGAACGACGAGGAAGTTTTGCTGGGCGCAATCGGCGCACGCCCCAGCCCCCATTGGGGTGCAGAACTGGTGGGCGGCGCGTTTCCGGGGCCAACCCAATACGCGGCGGCGCTGGCACTGGCCCAAGCTGCACAGGCCGACTTGGGCCGCGTGTACGCCTTTGCCGAGCCGCACCTGTGGCCCTACGAAGCTCTGATGGGTGCGGGCTGGCGCGAAGTGGGCGCGTACCGCCGCCTGACGGGGCGCATGCCCCTGCGTCACCTTGACCCGCCCGCTGGAGTGACCCTACACCCGTTGGCCGCCGTGCAGGATTTAGCCGTGCGCCTGGACGCGCTGACGACGTTTGAAGACCGGGTGGGCCACCACGCCGTGCTGCCCGAGTTTGCTATAGACGGCGCGGCGGGTTTCGACTCACACCTCAGTTGTATTGCGTTGGACGATCAGGGCCGGGGCATCGGCCTGTGCCGCGCCAGCATAGAAGACGGATTGGGGCGCATGGATTCGCCGGGCGTGCATTCCGATTGGCGAGCCAGTGGGTTGCGGGCCGCCCTGCTGGACGCCGTGAACAGTCGGTTGCGGGCGGCGGGCATCACGCAGGTCAGCCTCGATTCTTGGGGCGACACGGCGGCGGAACTGGCGCACGACTTGAAGCTGGGGCTGCATGTGGTGGATGAAACGCCTATTTATTCGGCTCCCTTATCCGGCTGAGTTTTTGGAATGGCTTGTTGGGGCTTGTCCCACGTTGGATTCCCCCACCCCCCCGCCCCCGCCCCCAAAGGGTGCAGGGGAGTGGTCGCTCTGCTTCGCAGCTCTGCGAGTCCGCTGAGGAGGATTGATCTTGTCGCATTCAAACTCGGCTGAATCGTTCACCTGAAGCGGAGTTGCCAGTCGGCTTGAGCATGGAATTGGCCCGCGCGTTGCACGCACGACGGCCTCACACGGATGGGGCGGGGGCGATTTAGGGTGGCGGTGTCGTGGTTTTTAGCTCCTCACCCTTGAGGGGGGAGGTTGGGACTCGCAGAGCTACGCAGTAGAGGGGGTGAGTGAGCGTAGCGATTGCCCTTGCCTTTCCTTAGACCCTCGACCTTTAGACCCTTAGACCACCCCCACGCAAAGCCCGTCCCACCCCTCCCCCACTCCGAATGCTCTAGCATTCCCGGCGTGAGCGGCGACGAAAGCAGCAATGGAAGCAGAACGGAAGGCAGTCATCTGAATCTGGCGGTGGTGCTGGTGTCGCCCAAAACGCCCGGCAACATCGGTTCGGCGGCGCGGGCGATGCTGAATATGGGGGCCAGCGACCTGCGCCTCGTGGCCCCGCGCTGCAACCATCTGGACGCTCAGGCGGTGGCGATGGCTGTGCATGCCGAGACCCTGCTGCGTTCGGCCCGTGTGTATCCCACCTTGCGCGAGGCGTTGGCAGACCGCGACATCAGTGTGGGCACCACCGCCCGGCAGCGCGGAGACCTGCCGCCGCCACGTCATCCGGCGCAGTTGCGGCCTTTGGTGCGGGCCGCCGCCGCCCCCGCGCTGGTGTTTGGCCCCGAGGAAACTGGCCTGATCAACAGCGATTTGGAACAATGCCAAGTCACGGTCAGGATTCCTACCGGCGATTACGCCAGTCTGAACTTGGCGCAGGCCGTGCTGCTGGTGTGCTACGAGTTCCTGCAAGGGCTGGACGATGTGCCCGACCTGGAGCGCAAAACCGCCACCCGTGAAGAAATGGAAGCCATGTACGGCCACCTGCAGGAGACCATGCACCTGATCGGCTACACCGACGCCGTGCGTGCCCGCCATACGCTGCGGCTGTGGCGGGCCATGTTAGACCGCGCCCTGATGAACAGCGCCGAGAGCCGATTGTTCCGGGGGTTTTTGCGGCAGGTGCATTGGAAAGTAGGCGATGCGGGACGGCGGGGAGCAGAAGGAGAGGCAAGACAAGGAGAGAGCGCAGGCACGCCGGAAAGCTGACTAGCAGCTCAAGAAAGTGCCGATCATCCCGACTGATGTTGCTTCAGCTCCAAGGATCAGCCCCTCTGATCCAATCCCAGAAGAGTTGAAGCACTGTCCTTTTGCCCGAAAGCACTTGGGCTTCCCCCACCATTCCTACCACCAATGGACGGTCTTTGAGGGCCAGCGCCCGGCCCTGCTGGGGCAACTTGATTTCTACCTGATAGCTTACGCTTCCGCCTTTGTCTATTTCGCTGGTAGGAGCTACGCCCTGAAGAATAGCCTTGGTCACGCCATACTTTTGCCGAGGGTAGCCATTCCAAGCAATATGAACTTGTGAGCCTGCCCGGAGTTTCGGGCGGTCTTGTTCTGCAGCGTTGCCACGGAAGACCAAGGGAACGCCTTCTGGCAAAATGCCAAGCGCGAGTTGTCCTGCACTGAGGGTTTGGCCCACATGTAGATCACTCAGTTGCATAACTTGACCATCAATCGGGCTAAGCACATCAACCTTCTGATTCCGCGTCAGAAGAGCGAGCCGCGCCTGTACAGATGAGAGTTGTGATTTTGCTCGCTGCAACTGAGCTTCAGCCGTATTCACAGCATCTACCGCTGCTTCTAAATCGACGCGGGGCAGACCGCCCAAGTTGAAGATGATTCGGGCGCTGGTTTCTGCACGGCGTTTATTATCCAGATCGATCTGAGCCGACGTTATTTCTTGCTGCGCCTGACTTGCGGCGCTTTGCTGAATGGACAGTTGCAAGGCGGCGTCTTGCGGGTCACGCGCCAAGGCATCGAGCGTAAAAAGCACTTGCCCTTTCTTGACCCGTTGCCAAAGCTGAATTTTGCCTGCAACGATCCGCCCGGCGCTTGGTATATTGACCTCTACCGGGCGCGTTTTGGGGGTCAGTGTGCCGCGTACCTGTGCGTACACTTGGACTGTCGCCACCGATGCCCAACCGAGTGCCGCCACCAGTCCTAGGGCCAAAAACCAAAGCATGATGCGGGGCAGGCGACTGAGAGGGTGTTCCCACTGATGAGTCTCTAACACGACACCACTTCCTGATCGGCAGGAGTGCTGTTTATGGGCAGTGGATTGACGAACGGCTGAATCACGCCGTCAACGAGTTCGACAATCTGATCTGCGGGTGACATTAGCGCGGGCCTATGCGTAATCACCAACAGCGTTTTCTGTCCCTTCAGACTGCTTAGAATTTGCACTACCCGCGCTTCCCGGTTCAGATCGAGGGTGGCCGTCGGTTCATCCAAAATCAGAACGTCTGCATCTGAGAGCAGCAGGCGGGCCAGCCCCAGCATCTGCCGTTCACCACTGGAAAGGCGGTGTGGGCTGTCTCCGCCCAAGGTGGTTTGGAGTCCTTCCGGCAAGCGGCGAACGATGGTTTCCATTTGCAGCGCCCCCAAGACATGGCGCACCCGCTCTTCTGCAATTTGCCTTCCTAGGGTTAGGTTTTCCAACAAAGAGGCATAGAACATAGGCACTTCTTGGCGCTGATAGGCCACCCGTGACCGAATGGCCTCTGGCGTAAAATCAGAGAAGGGCAGACCGTCCCACACGATCTTTCCCGCCGTCGGTTCCAGCAGCGAAGTCAGTACGTTACAAAGCGTAGTTTTGCCGGAGCCGTTGGAACCCAGCAACACCGTGTAGCTGCCCTTTTTGAGAACAAGGTCAATGCCACCGAGGATAGGCCGATCTGGAAGGTAGCCAAATTCGAGCTGTTCGATCACCAGTTCAGTTGTTAAGGGCGGCAATTCTTTTATTCGGCCCGTGCCGTCTTCTGTGGGCAGTTCTAGAATTTCGGCCAACCGGTCTGAAGAGACGGTGCCTTGCTGCACAGCTTGAACCGTACCTATGAGGGTAGACAACGCGCCAACCGCATTATTGGTCAGCCCGTAAGTCGCCACCAACTGCCCCACTGAGAGTTGTCCGTCAAGGACTTGGGTGGCTCCGTACCAAAGCGTGAACAGGGAACCCAAACTTCCCAACAACCCAAAGACCACCGAACTGTTGTTGCTGAGCAAAAACCCCTGCCAAGACTGATCCATCAGCCCGCTGATCTGGTTGCGGCCTTTGGCAGTGGCCCACTTTTCGGCGCTGAATGCCTTGATCGCACTGATGCCTTCCAAGTTACCAATCAGGAAACTGTTGAGTTCTCCGCTCTTTTTTAGCACCTTGCGGCTGTTGTCGCGCAGGCGAGGAGCAATGGCAAAAACGTAGATAATGTCTAGAATCAAGCTGAGCGAGGCCACAAGTGCAAGCTGAATATTATAAAAGGCCAGCAAGCCCAAGCTGAAAATCAGGGTCAGAACGGCCACTGGTACGCTAATCATCAGACTGGTTAGCACACCGCGCACATTGCTTAAATCTCCGTTCCGCTGGAGCAGATCGCCTACCAACCGCGTTTCGTGGATTCTGAGGGGCAAGTTGAGCAAGTGATGCAGGTAGCCCATTTGCATCTTGTAATTCAGGGCCATTCCCAAATGACTGGAAAGGTAAGACCGGAACGTACCGATTAGAGTTTGCAGCACCGCAAAACCTAAAATGGCCCAAAGCATATAGGGCAGCAATTGCACTTCACCAAAAGTCAGCACCCGGTCAAACAGCACTTGCGACAGCAGCGGCGTAATGAGTGAAAAGACGCTGAGCATCACGGTTCCAATCAGGACTTCTACCAAAACTGGCGTTGCGCCCCTGAAATGCACGAGGTGAGACATCAGCCCCGCGATCCCCCGTTTGCCTACAAAATTACCTTTCTCAAAACCAAGCAAAGGCTTCAGCCAAAGCACGTTTCCTGTCCATTTTTGGGAAACTTCAGAAAGGGAAAGCCGCCGAATCCCCACAGCAGGATCGGCAATGGTGGCCCACTTGGGCGTCAGCTTAAGCAGCACCACATAATGATTGTGTTCCCAGTGCAAAATAACGGGCAAGCTAAGTTCATTGAGGCCGTCTAGATCGGCTTGATAAGCGGCTGCTTCTAGATTGAGGGCTTGGGCCGCACGCAATAGCCCATACATGCTGGTGCCGCTTTGGGTGGTGCCTGCCAATTCGCGCAGACGGTAAAGCGGCTCATGGCGTGACCAATACGCGAGGACTGTGGCAAGGCACGCGGGGCCGCAGTCGGTGGAATCAACTTGTTTATTGATGACGGCGTAAATGCGGGTTGCTATGCTGGATGAAGTATGGTTCCTTGGCAACCCTCCAAGTACACCCGCGCCCAGCTCGAAGAACGACGACTCGCCGCCCTGCCGGTGATCCAAGCCGGTGGTCAAACCAATCAGCAGATTGCGAATCAATTTGGTGTCTCCATCCACACCATCTACACCTGGAAAGAGCGTCTCAAGCGTCAGGGTGGTTTGGAAGCCACCGTCACGCCCGGTCGGCCGGGCCGCTTGACGCCGGAACAGCGGCAACAGATCGGCACCCTCCTGCAGGAGGGTGCTCGCGCGTTTGGGTTTCCCGATGACACGTGGACGACGCCTCGCGTGCGTGAGGTCATCGGTCGTCGGTTGGATGTGTGGTACCACCCGGATCATGTTCGGAAGCTGCTCCACGGGTTGGGGTTTTCACCGCAACGACCCAGCAAAGGGGCCCTCGAGCAGAACGAGACAACACTGCGAACCTGGGTGCAGACCACGCGCCTGGAGGTCGAAAAAAAAGGTCGCGCTCGGCGCGACCCTGGTGTATCTCGATGAGGTGGGTTTCAGTCTGAAGGGTGTGGTGCGCCGAACGTGGGCTCCCAAGGGAAAGACACCCATCGTGCGTCTTCCGGCCAGTTGGCAGAAGCTGTCAACCATTGGTGCAATCACCTCTAGGGGCCAATTCCTACAGCACACGCAGGTAGGAGCCATCAAGACGCCCAACGTACTGGCCTTCTTAGCGCATGTCTTGAAGCAGGTCCCAGGCGAGGTGATCCTCGTGCTGGACAATGCCGCCATTCACCGAGCGAAAGCCGTATCGGCTTTCGTAGAGACCGTAGAACGCCTGACCCTAGTCTATTTGCCGCCCTACTCGCCAGAATTGAATCCCATTGAGAAGGTCTGGGCGTACGTCAAGCGCAACGTGCTAGGCAATTTCTGTGCCAAGACGACCAAAGAACTCAAAGAGCGGCTCCGTTCGGGTTGGCAGCGGGTGCGGTATATCAGCCTGCCACAACGGCTTATGGCGGCAACTCCGATTTAAACCGGTATCAATAGTATACTTCATCTTGCTTCCAAAAATGTTTCTTGTTAACTGTCCTTCTTCGATACATTGATAATTTTTCTATCATTTAGAATTATTTTCAGAACTCTTACTCCGTAAAACAGAGCTGCTACCGAAGTAGTAACAGCGAGTATGTTAAACCCCCAATGGTCTTTGCTATTCTGAAGATTTATAAATAAATTGGACAGAAATATCAAAGAGACGAAGATCATTACGCCGATTCTTTTGCTCATTATATACCTTATTATTTCATTGAATTGGCTTGATCAAATGGCAACAGAGGGTGAATAGCTCTGTTGCCATTTGGTATGCCTTTAAGCGATCAATAATTATATGTTGCGGAAGCTTGGCTACTAATTCTTCCTCCGCCATATGTGTTAGTTGTCGTAGAGTTTGAATAAACAACCTGCTTGGGTGGATTACCACTGCGACATTCTTGCAGATTCTCTCCAAGCGCAACGGCAGAGTTGATAGTTCCACCCGCTGCTGCCACTGAACCAAAGCCTGCCATAGTTTTCGTCAAAGGCTCAGGGTCAACAACAGCTATTGCTCCAGCAACAAACGCTCCACCAGCGGTGCCTATCATGGTTAGGAAATTACCCACCATATCAAAGCAGTCTTTTGTAGCACCGCCGCAGATAATCAACTGATCTTCTCTTGAGATTTTATTCAACATGAATTCTCCTGTAGTGGATAATAGCCGCCTTGAGTCGGCTTGCAGTTATCTAAAACCTAAATAGATTTAACAACTTCACTTCACTTCGAAGCCAGAATGCAAAGCCCAATTGCCTTGCACACCCTTATTCTCCGCCACAATCCCAAAACTGTACATATGTCTAAAGTCATATATCTTTAGTTATAGACGGACTGGGTTGCTGAGCGGTCAGTGTTTCGCTTACTGCTGTGTCAGACGGCCCCAGCACCCGCGCAATAACTTCGGCGCAGCTCTTCACGCTCAGCTTGCGCAATAGCCCATACATGCTGGTGCCGCTTTGGATTGTGACTGCCAAGTCACGCAAGCGATACAGCCGCTCGTGGCGTGACCAATACGCGAGGACTGTGGCAAGACATGCGGGGCCGCAGTCGGTAGAATCAACTTGTTTAATCAAGATTACTAATCACCTTCCAAAAATGCACAAAAAGCCATTGACCCTAGAGAGCTGAACTCCTAAAGAGCCTGCTGATTTTATTGGTACTAAAACGCATTTTGTCTACCTATTTCAACTTTCTCGCTCTATCTTGAAGAGATTCTATATGATTTCCTGTTATATTTGTCAGAACAAACAATTACAATTCAAGTGTGATGCGCTTATTTCTAAGAGAATATTTATATTTATATTGTTTATCGTTAATTGATACTTCCAAATTCCTCACATGATCCCATGGAAAAATATTAAGGAAAAGAAAATCTAGGGTAAGCAGATCGACACCTTCAGGCGGTATAATGTGAAACTTTATTTCTTTATCATCACCATCTATGATGCGTTTTTCTGCAAGCTCAACTCTTCTATTTTCTAATATTTCCTTACCTTTTAACAAAAGAAAATGTATGCTTAAATCAACCTTAAACCAAATACCCAAGAAGCCAAGCCAAAAGCCGAAGATGGAATAGGAATGATACTTGACTGTAACATTGATAACCACATATCCTCCGTATTTTCTACCATAGTGACAAATAGCTGCCGGGTGATGGTGCAATCATTACCCCAAGCGGGGCGAAAAGGCAAAAGTTGGCTAAGTAGGTGGCGGCAGTACAAGTGGGTATCGATCAGATTCGCTGTTCGCGCCCAAAGAGGTTTTTTCGTCACCGCGGACATCGGAGTATGACCATCTCTACCCACGCTAGCTAATTACTATGTAAAACCAAATTTTAGAACAAACACTATCAAAAGAAGCCATAACATATTGTACAGGGCGTGAAAAATAATATTATATTGTCGCCCAAGTAGTACGGCGATGTACCAACATAAAACACCAAGGAAAAAGAATGTGTACAGATTTTGGTCAGCGTATTTTTTATGGGCAAGTGCAAAAATAAAAGATTGAATCAGGCATATCATTAAACTTACAGATTCTTTCTTTGTAAACCTATTCAATATGTATATTGGAATATTTCTGAATACAAATTCTTCCACCAAAGGTGCTATAATAATGGTAATAAAAGCGTAGGGAAGTAGTTCTATTAAATTATAGTTAGGATATTTATCTTGTGTGACTACATTGGTTTTATTAATATGGGCTACTAAAGGCAAATTAATAAAAAAATACATAAGCGATATGGCGAACACAATAAATAATTTTGCCGAAATCTTGAGATCGGTGGCTAATTTATAAAGGTTTGACACACACAATCCTCCCGCAATGCAAAGATGCATCAGCGTACTAATGCCTCCTGTTTATAGATTGCTCTGAAATGTAGACTTGAAAAATACTACGATGTGATTGGATTAATTGCTTCCATATACATGCTATCTGAAATATATACTGCCTGTATCATAGAGAACTAGACTACCCATTCTTGCATTTAAGCCATCGTTTGTAGATGCATTTTGATTCGCTCCATTTACCTAATGATTAGAATCACAAGTCGTGCCTGTGCTATCAGCTCTATTGCTTGAATACTTACTCGTGTAAGTCTGGGAAACAGAAGAAGTTGCATTGAAAACAAAGTCCACAGTTCCAGTAACAACACTACATATCTGTTGAGGACTTACCGAAAAGCTTGGAGTGCATTGCGTACGGGACACTGCAATGGTTGCCGAGGGAACTCCAGCACATATATTAGGGGGCAATGCGCCTCCGCCGAAAACCTCTCCTACATATAAGCTTCTCTAAAATGCTGCTAATAAGATTCCGAGCAAAATTGATGAGACAAGGGCTTGAGCTGAATACTTGTGATATGTTTTCAAATTTGCGACTGAATTCCATAATTTGAGCTTTGATAATATCATAAAACAATATGGCTTAAAATTGCTCAAGAGAATCTCCGAACGACCACCCTCACATACTCGTTGTTCATATATGTAAACAAGGGGGGATTGAGTCCCCCCTTTTGTAAGATCACCTATAAGGACTGATGTTCTTCTCTTGAAACATCCACAGTGTTTTCGCATCGTGAGCCTGCGGAACTTCTATGTTAGAAACTGCATTGGAAACATAGTTCACAGTTCCAGTAACAACATTGCATACCTGTTGAGGATTTACCAAAATGTTCGTACGGGGCACTTGAATGGGTGCCGAGGGAACTCCAGCACATATTTGAGGGGGAAATGCATCTCCGCCGAAAACCTCTCCCACTTCAACCATCGTCATTTCTTTCAACATAATTTACTCCTTTCTAAGTAACTAGCGAGGGTAGAGATGGTCATGCTCTAATGCCCGCGGCGACGAAAAAACCTCTTTGGGCGCGAACAGTGAATCTGATCGATACCCACTTGTACTCCCGCTACCTACTTACTACTTATGGCTGAAACGTTATATCTAATCCTGTATGCAAAGCCCGATTGCCTTGCACGCCCTTATTCTCCGCCAGAATCCCAAAACTGTACATATATCCAAAGTCATATATCTTTAGTTATAGACGCACTGGTTTGCTGAGCGGTCAGTGTTTCGCTTTCTGTCGTGTCAGGCGGCATCAGTTGTGCAATAGCTTCGGCGCAGCTCTTCACACCCAGTTTGCGAAAGATGTCAGATAAGTAAACTTTGACGGTTCCTTCGGTGCCGCCCAAGAGCGAGGTGATGTGTTTGCTGCACGCTCCACGGGCCAGCTCAGTCACCAAGGCTTGCTTGCAGATGGTCAGTGAGACAAATTGGGTAACACAGGCAGGCAGATACACGGCTTAGCGTTCTTGTCTTCCCACCAGTATGAGGTCATGTCATTGCCGCTGGGAGGCTGAGAAGGCGGACGAACACCAATCAAACTTCCGGGAGGCTGGGGAGGGACAACATACCCTTGTGCAACCTGTGCCAGTGCTTTAGACAGCTCTACCGAGACAGGGGGGAGGGCGAGTGCGAGACGGGGAGCCGAATCTTGAGACTGAGCAGCAGCGACGCCACTGAGGATCAAGGCCAACATGAAAAATCGAGTGCTTTTCATGCGTTTATAATGCGGTATTTATGACCATTCTGGAATATATCTTTAGTTATATGTCTTTGGATATATATCTTTAGTTATATATCTTTCTCTATAGTCTCGCCAGCCTGACTATCTGCTGTAGTTCATCCTCCGTTATACCGAGTGGCCCCAGTACCTCCAACATAACTTCAGCTCGACTCTTCACGCGCAGCTTGCGAAAGATGTTGGACAAATGAACTTTGACGGTTCCTTCAGTAATGCCCAGTGCAGAGGCGATGCGTTTGTTGCAGGCTCCACGGGCCAATTCTGAAACAAGAGCCTGCTCGCGGGTGGTCAAGGTGTCCAGAGAAAGAGATGCTGTGGGCATAAAAACTCCAAATTGAGAGGCAAGTACGTCGGATGCCGATCTAAATCAACAGCGAGTCATTCTACGAGTGGCATATTTCACATCATTCCCCCCAACTAGACAACATTATTTTGCTTGAGTGCTAACCGGAAAGCTGACCCCACCCCCGCATCCATTACCCTTCCCCGGCCCCCCGTTGCCTATGCTGTAGGCATGACCGACGTCCGCCCTTCACCTATGTCAGCGCCGACGCCCGCGCCTATGCCCGCCGCGCCGCCTGCCCACATGCCGGGCGAGGTTCGGCTGTCTGACCGGGTGCGCTTGGTTCGCAATACCCTGCCGCCGCTGATCGTGCTGGTGGTGGTGGTGGTGGAAGTGCTGATTGCCCGCCTTCCCAATACAGCGGGTCAGACGTGGGCGCACCTGCTGTTTTACGGTCTGCTGGGGCCAGCCGTCACTTTTTTCAGTGTGGAATGGATTGCGGAAGGCACGCGGGCGCGGGAGCGGGCCGAGCGGGAACTGCGCGACTTGTACGGCCAACTCAGTGCGTCTCACGGGCGGCTCCGGGCCGTGCAGGAGCTGATGCGTGACCTGACCGACGCCCCCGACATGGGCGCAGTGGTGGAGGTCGCGGCACGCGGCGCGGTGCGGGTCACGGGGGCCACGCACGCCACCCTGACTGTGCCCGGCGGCCTGAGCGGCACGGCACGCGGCGACACCCTGCTGGCCTCGCCCAGCGCCGACCTGTACGCCCTGAAAGTGGGCATTCCGGGCGGCGGGGCGATGGCGCTGCATTTCGAGACGCCGCCCACCCCAGACATGGAAGCTTTGGCTCAGGCGCTGGCCGCCGAGGTTGCCAACGGCGTGGAAGCCGCCCGCCAGCGCACGCTAGACCTGATGACGCTGTATTCGGTGGATCAGTCTATTCGTGCCGAACGCAACATGCGCCGCCTGCTGTCGCGGGTCACGCGCAATATGGCCGGACGCCTGCGGGTCGATGCGCGGGCCGCCTACCTGACCGATCAGGACGGCCTCTTGCGGCTGGAATACGCGCAGGACAAGACCGGAGAATCGGGCGCGGGCACGCCAGCCCCCGCTTTTGCGTTGCGCGTGGCACAGGCCGGAACGCCGCTGGTCGCCACCCCCGAGGAAGCCGCTGAGGTGTTTGCTGGGGCTGCCAGTGCCCTAGGTTTCCCAATGCGAGACGACGAAGATCTGGTAGGTGTGCTGGTGCTGGGAGACGCCCGCGCCGACGCCTTCGACGACGCCCGGATTCCGCTGCTGGCCCTCATGGCGGGGCAGGCCACGCTGGCCGTTCGCAACGCCCGCGCCTACCTGTACTCCGAAGAACTCGCCATCAGCGACGAACGCGCCCGGATTGCCCGCGAGATTCATGACGGCGTGGCGCAGTCGCTCGCCTTTGCCGCCCTGAAGCTGGATGTGGTGGCCCGCCAAGTGCGGAGCCAGCCTGAACAGGCCGAAGCCGAAGTGAAAGCCGCCAGCGCCCTGCTGCGCGAACAGATTCGGGAAGTCCGGCGCTCTATTTTTGCCTTGCGCCCGATTGATCTGGAACGCTACGGCCTGCTGGAAACCGTGAGGCGCTACGTAGAGGACTTTGGGCAGCAAAACCGCGTGCGGAGCGTGCTGAGCGTCACCGGAGACATTACGCTGTCGCCCAGCGACGAAGCTGTCGTGTTCCGAATTTTGCAGGAAAGCCTGAACAATATCGCCAAGCACGCCCGCGCCCACGAGGTGAAAGTCAGCCTGCACGGGGCCGCCCACGTGACGCTGCGCGTGCAGGACGACGGCGCAGGCTTTGACCCGGAGCAGATCAGTGGGCGGGTCAGCAGTGCGGGCGGGCTGGGCCTGATGCAGATGCGCGAGCGCGTAGAAGCCAGAGGCGGCAGCTACCGCGTGCTGAGTGCGCCCGGACACGGCACGGTAGTAGAGGCGGAAGTGCCGCAGGCCTGATGAGGGGGGAGTGGTCAGTGGTCAGGAGTGAGTGGGAAAGGCGTGGGAGCCGGAGAATCCACGCTTCGAACACGGAGAGAAACTGTTTAACCTGATGTCGTGAAAGGGAGTGGGGAGGTCATGGCCCAGAGCCCAGACTCCAGCGCCGACTCTCTGCCAGCACAGCAGACTCCCCTAACCGACGACCCCGCTTTCTCGCCTCCCCGCGCTACAGTGGGGCCAGTCATGTCGGAAACCATCAGTATCAAACAAAATATCGTGGTCAGGGCGCGCCCGGACGTGCTGTACCGCCTCGCGCTGGAGCCCAAGCGGCGCGTCAAATGGGATCCGAACCTCACCAAAGCGGAGTATTCGGAACCCGACGCCCGCCTGACCAACAACGTGCTGGTGCGCTTCAAGTTCTCGCGGCGCTTGTTGGGGCTGGGATTTACCGCCAAATACGGCCAGTTGCAGGCCCCGCAGCGGGGCGGCTGGGAAAGCGTGCGGAACGTGGGGCCGCTGGAAAAACTGACGCAGGGCTGGACATTTAAAGCCACGCCCGGCGGCACCGAAGTCACCCTGACCCTGAACGGGCGGGTGCGCTACAAGTGGATCAAGACGCCTGTAGAACGCATGCTGAACAACATGGTCGTGTCTACCCTACTGGCGTTGCAGCGCACCGTGGACGCGCAGGGCGCACAACTGATGGAAGACGTGGGCCGCGACATGCAAAAGAAACAAGAAGAGGAACGTAAAGCGCTGAAAGAGGCGCAGAAAGCCGCCCGCAAGCGCAAGAAATAAAACCTACCCGCCTCTTGAGGCCAACTCACTTGATTAAGCGACTCTCTATCCGGCAAGGCCCCCCGTCCTGAAGCCCGCGTATATTGCCTGACAGTGATGGCACGCGGGCTGGAAGCCGCTGTGTGCCGGGAGGTCGCATGAAAATAGGCATGATCGGTCTGGGAAAAATGGGCGGCAACATGGTGCTGCGCCTCACGCAAGGTGGTCAACAGGTGGTGGGCTATGACCGCACCGAGGCGAACGTCGCCAACATCGAGGCGCACGGCGCTCAGGGTGCACGCAGCATGGACGAACTGATTGCCGCGCTGGGCGAGCCGGGATCGCGGGCCGTGTGGATGATGGTTCCGGCAGGCCAGATCACGCAGGCGGTCATCGACGATCTGGCGGGCCGACTGGCTCCCGGCGACATCATCATCGACGGCGGCAACTCCAACTTTAAGGATTCTAAGCGCCGCGCCGAGGAACTGGCCCCCAAAGGCATCGAGTTCGTGGATGTGGGCACGTCGGGCGGAATCTGGGGCCTGAAAGAAGGCTACGCCATGATGATGGGCGGCACCGTGGAGGCCATCGAGCGCCTGCGGCCCATCTTCGAAGTCCTCGCGCCTGCGCCGGATCGGGGCTGGGGCCGCATGGGGCCGTCCGGGTCAGGGCATTACGTGAAAATGGTTCACAACGGCATCGAGTACGGCATGATGCAGGCCTATGCCGAGGGCTTCGAGATGCTGGGGGCCAAAGAGGAATTCGGGCTGGACTTGGCCCAGATTGCCGAACTGTGGCGGCACGGCAGCGTGGTTCGCAGTTGGCTGCTTGACCTGACCGCCGAAGCCCTGCAAAGCGACGCTTCCTTCCATGACCTCTCCGATTACGTGGCCGACAGTGGCGAGGGCCGCTGGACGATCATCGATTCCATCGAACTGGGCATTCCCACGCCAGTCATCACCCTCAGTACCCAGATGCGCTTCCGCAGCCAACAGGAAGTGAGCTACGCGGGCCAGATGCTGTCGGCCATGCGCCGCGCCTTTGGTGGGCACGCCGTGAAAAAGCTGGAAGTGGGCAAACAGGAAAGCGTGGTGCCCAGCGTGAAGGCCGGGGAACACCCCAGCGCCGCTGCCCCGCAGAACATCTCGAACAAACCCACCCTGCCCGACGACGGCAGCGTGCGTGAAGCGCAGGAACTGGGCGAGGCAGGCCAGCAGCGCGTGAAGGACGAGGCGTGACCCGAAAAACGAAAGCGGCAGAGCAACCAGAACAGCCTGCGCCGAAAGCCAAAGCCGCAGCGAAGGCAGAGAAGGCAACCCCTCCAGCGACCAAGACTTCTACTTCCAAACCTTCTGCGGCCAAAAAAGCCGCGCCAGCCGACAAGAAGCCCCGCAAGACCCGCGCCCGCACGCCCAGCGACATCGGCGCAGAAGGCCAGAACCCCTTCCGGGCCATGATGCGCCGCAGCCGCGCCCCCGAACCTGCCACGCTGGTGATTTTTGGCGTCACAGGCGACCTCGCCAAGCGCAAACTCTTGCCCGCCGTGTTCGGGCTGTGGCAAGACGGCCTGCTGGGCAGCGCCTTCAATATCGTGGGCGTGGGCCGTCAGGACATGACCGACGAAGCGTTCAAGGACTTTGCGATAGAAGCGCTGAAAAGCAGCAAGGAAACCGACGCGATTCAGCCCGGCAACTTGGAGAAGTTCCGCGAACTCTTGTACTACGAGTTCGGAGACTTCGCGGGCGACGACGTGTACGACCTCGTGGGCAAAGAGCTTGACCGCGCCGAAGAAGCGCACGGCGGACGCAAGAACGCGCTGTTTTATCTGTCCACGCCTCCCAGTTTGTTCGAGCCGATCAGCAACGGTCTGGGGCGCTTGGGGCTGGCCGACGAATCGGAGGGGTGGCGGCGCATCGTCATCGAGAAGCCGTTCGGCCACGACTTGGGCAGCGCCCGCGCCCTGAACGACGCCATTCACAAAGTCTGGGACGAGTCTCAGGTGTACCGCATCGACCATTATCTGGGCAAAGAAACGGTGCAAAACCTGATGGCGATCCGCTTCGGCAACGCCATTTTCGAGCCGATCTGGAACCGGGGCTACGTGGATCATGTGCAGATCACGGCCTCCGAGGACTTGGGCTTGGAAGGCCGCGCCGGATACTACGAGGAAGCGGGCGTGGTGCGCGACATGCTGCAAAACCACCTGATGCAGCTGTTTGCCTTGACCGCCATGGAAGCGCCCGCCGCCTTCGATGCCGACGCCATTCGGGACGAGAAAACCAAAGTGCTCCGGGCCGTCAAGCCCATTCCCAAAAGCCGCGTGAAAGAGGTGGCGGTGCGCGGGCAGTACGGCCCCGGCACCATGTACGGCGAAAAAGTGACCGGTTACCGCGAGGAACCCAACGTGCGCCCTGGCAGCGCCACGCCGACGTATGTCGCCGTAAAACTAGAAGTGGACAACTGGCGCTGGCAGGGCGTGCCCTTCTTCCTCCGCACGGGCAAACGCTTGCCCAAAAAAGTCACCGAAATTGCCGTGGTGTTCAAGCGCCCGCCGCTGGGCATCTTTCCGGGTGGCCTAGAGCGCAACGTGCTGGCCTTCCGCATTCAGCCCGACGAAGGCGTGAGCCTCAAGTTTTCTTCCAAGATGCCAGGGCAGGAGATGGTGCTGCGCGAAGTAGTCATGGACTTCCGCTACGACGCCTTCGGTGCACAACTGGAAAGCCCCTACAGCCGCCTGATTCTGGACGCGCTGCTGGGCGACGCCACCCTCTTTCCGCGTGAAGACGAGGTGGATCATGCGTGGCAGATCGTGTCGGGCATTTTGGAAATGTGGGACACCAAGCCCGGACAGCCGGATCACGCGCCCGAATTCCCCAATTACACCAGTGGCACGTGGGGGCCGGACGCCGCCGATACGTTGATCGGCCCGGATCGGCGTTGGCGGCGGCTGTGATTGGGGCTGGGATGGGAACGGAGATTCTGGGGGCTTGGTCTAAGGGTCTAGGGTTTAAAGGTCTAAGGTCAGAAGATTTGGGATGTAGGGGGTTAGCTGTTCTTAGACCCTTCGACTCTTCGACCCTTAGACTCTCCGCCGCCCAACCGTCATGCCCCTCCACTGGAGGCACGCCATGACCTACGCCACCGACCTGAAAGCCATTGGCCCTGCCGATACCACCGTGCGTCACGCCCAGTTGGCGCTGGATGAACTGTGGGGGCAAACTCAGGTGGAAACGCGGGCCTACACAGGAAATATCGTGGCCCTGACGGTGAAAAAGCACTTGGGGCGCGTCGAGGAAGCGTTGGCCGGACTGGAAGGCCGCTACGCCGGACGCCAGATTATCGGCGTGATGGACGGCACCGAAGACGTGGTAGTACACGCGACGCTGGTGCCGCAACCGGGCGGCCTGTACGTGGAGCGCCTGATTCTGAATGCCAGCGCCGAGCAGCTTCAGGGCGCGATTTTGCCGTTGCTGCGGCCTGCCACCGTGAACCATATCTGGTGGGGCGCAGACTCCCGGCCCACTGGCCCGCTGCTGGCCGAACTGACCGATATTGCCGATCAGGTCATTGCCGACAGCCTGACGCTGGATATTCCGCCTGCCCGGCACTACGCGCTGGCTGATCTGGGCTGGAGCCGCAGCGCGGGCTGGCGTGAGGCGCTGGCACAGGTCTTCGATTCCACGGATGCGGCCCGCCAACTGCCGCGTATAGACCGCCTGACCGTGCGCTATTCGGGCAGCAAAGACCTTCCAGCCCGCCTGTTCGCCGGATTTATCGCCGACACGCTGGGCTGGAAAAACATGAACGACATAGAACTGAAACGCTCGCGCTGCCACCGCGAAAACGGTGACTTGTGCGGCGTAGAACTGAGCGGCGACGGCGTGCGCTTTGGCCTGAACGCCGAGGACGGCGACCTGACCCGCGTGGAGTGCCACTGGGACGACATGAGCCGCGTGACCGAAGTGAACGTGCCGCAGATGAGCCTCGCCGAAGGACTGGCCCGCGTGATGGCCCGCCCCGAACGCGGCGAAAGCTTCGAGCGGGCGTGGAAGCTGGCGAAAGCGAGTTTGTAGGAAACAGTGAGTGGAATACGCACTAGAGAATCTAGGTTTTCGCTCCCTCTCCCTTGAGGGGGGAGGGCTGGGGAGGGGGTGAGTGAGCGCAGCGATTGCCCTGTTGTGAGCGACGTACCCAATTCACTATCAACGTAAAACACGCCCTTACTCTTCTGCTTTTGGCGGTGCAACCATGAATATCCGAACCTTCCCCACGCCCGAACTGACTGCTGCCGCCGCTGCCGAAGCCTTTGCCCAAACTGCACGGGCGGCGGTGCGGGATCGGGGCGCGTTCCATGTGGCCTTATCGGGTGGCAGCACGCCCAAGCTGATGTACAAAGTGCTGCGCGACATGCCGGAAATGCCTTGGCAATCCGTACATATCTATTTCAGCGATGAGCGCAGCGTGGGGCCAGACAGCCCGGACAGCAACTACCGTTTGGCGCAGGATGAACTGCTGAATCATGTGCCCGTGCCCCCCGCGCAGGTTCACCGCATGGCGGGCGAGGTGGAACCGCTGGAAACGGCGGCTAAGGCTTATGCCGCGCTGCTGCCTGCCCAACTGGACGCCGTGCTGCTGGGCATGGGCGACGACGGACACACCGCCAGCCTGTTCCCCGGCACTGCCGCGCTGAATGCGGGCGGGCGCGTGGCCGCCAATTTCGTGCCTCGTCTGGACACGGGCCGCCTGACCTTCACTTTTGCCGAAATTAATGCCGCCCGCGAATGCTGGATTCTGGTCACGGGTGCAGGCAAGGCGGGTGTGTTGCGTCAGGTGCAGCGAGGCGAAGGCGGCCACCCCATCGCAGGCGTCAGGGACGCGGTGTGGTTTATAGACGCGGCGGCGGGGGCAGAGTTGCAATAGGCCTAAACGGTTGGCCCTCCTCACCGCTCAATCCAACTCAACCCTAAGAAGGCCGCTTCCCCAGCGGTCTTTTTTCTATCCGAACCGGATGCACGGCACCTAAACGCTCAGTCATTTTTCACGTTTGGAGGCGCTAGTGTAGCCGCAGTTCTGTATGTTGGAACCTGTACCCGAACTCAACTTTCCCCCCATTCTCCGGAGGCTCTATGCGCGTTCCTACCCTGCCCGCCACCCTCGCTCTGACCCTTGCCCTCAGCTTCGGTGCTGTGTCTTCTGGTCAAACCGCTGCCCCCACACCCGCCCCCGCTGCTGTGGCCGCGCTGCAACTCCCGGCGGGTGTCTCCTTTGTTTCCGAAGTAGAGGGCATCCGTGAATACCGCCTCCGCAACGGCCTGCGCGTGCTGCTGTTTCCCGACAACTCTCAGCAGACCTTTACGCTGAACGTGACGTATCTGGTGGGCAGCCGCCACGAAAGCTACGGCGAAACTGGAATGGCGCACCTGCTAGAACACATGGTGTTTAAGGGAACCCCCACCAGCGGCAACATTTTGGAGGGGCTAGGCAAGCGCGGGGCCGACTTTAACGGCACCACCAGCGAAGACCGCACCAACTACTTTGAAACCATGACCAACACCGGAGACAATCTGGAATGGGCCATCCGGATGGAAGCAGACCGGATGGTGAACTCCAAGATTGCCGCCGAAGACCTGAAAACAGAGATGCCTGTGGTTCGCAACGAGTTCGAGTCGGGCGAAAACAGCGCGTTTGGGCTGCTGTACAAGCGGGTGCGCTCGGTGGCCTACGACTGGCACAACTACGGCAATACCGCTATCGGCAACCGCAGCGATGTAGAAAATGTGCCGATTGGGGCGTTGCAAGCTTTTTACCGCAAGTATTACCAGCCCGACAATGCGGTGGTGACGCTGGCAGGCAACTTCGACGCACAGGCCACGCTGAACCTGATGGTGCAGACCTTCGGGCAGATTCGCCGCCCATTTCGCAGCCTGCCCGCGCTGTACACCGAAGAAACCCCGCAAGACGGCGAACGCAGCCTGACCGTGCGGCGTGTGGGCGACGAGCAGATCGCGCTGGCCTCCTACCACATGCCCAGCGTGCGCCATCCCGACATGCCCGCGCTGCTGGTACTGGACGAAATTCTGGCGAACGAACCCGCCGGACGCCTGTACGCCGCGTTGGTGCAGTCCAAGCAGGCCACCGCCATCGGCAGCCTGACCAACAGCGCCAGCGACCCCGGCCTGCTGATGTACGGCGTGGTGCTGGGCAAAGAAGACGATATGGCTAAAGCTCAGGCGACCCTGCTGACCACGCTGGAAAGTGCCGCCAAGACGCCCTTTACCGAAGAAGACGTGACCCGCGTGAGAACCCGTGTGGCGTCGGGCTTCGAGCAACTGTTGACCAAGCCCGAATCGGTGGGCGTGACCCTCAGTGAATACATTGCCGCCGGAGACTGGCGCTTGCTGTTCAAATTGCGCGACGACCTCGGCAAAGTCACGCCCGCCGACGTGCAGCGCGTGGCCGCCACCTATCTGAAGCCCACCAACCGCACCCTCGGCGTGTTTGTGCCCACCGCAGCGCCCGATAACGTGACGATTACCGCCGCCCCCAGCGCCGCCGAACTGCTGAAGGGCTATCAAGGCCGCGCCGCGATTGCCGCCGGAGAAACCATTGCGCCTGAACCCGCCGCCATCGAAGCCCGCGTGACCCGCGAGAAAATCGCGGTAGGGGCGGTGCAAGCAGAAGTGGCTCTGCTGCCCAAAAAGACACGCGGCGAACGGGTGGAATTCGTGCTGAGCGTGGATTTCGGCAACCCCGACACCGTAAAGGCTGACCGGGGAGCCGCCGACTTTATCGCGCCGCTGCTGACTCGCGGCAGCACGGGCCTCACGCGCCAGCAACTCAGCGACCAACTGGAAGCCACCAAAACGCAACTGAACGTGAGCGGCGACGCTACCGGAGTCAGCGTGAGCGTCAGCACAGACCGGGCCAACTTGCCGGGCGCTTTGGCACTGGTAAAGAAGGTGCTGCGCGAACCCGTGTTTCCGCAGGCCGACTTTGAAGAACTGAAAAAAGGCGCTGTAGACGGACTGGAATCCGGGCGCGGCGACCCACAAAGCGTGGCGAGTTTGGCGTTGGCGCGGGCCTTTATGCCTGCCGGAGCCAAACCCGGCGACCTTGGCTACGCGCCCACGCTGGACGAACAACTGGCCGACCTGAAAGCGGTGACGTTGGAGGGGGTGCAGGACTACTACCGCCGCGTGTGGGGAGCCGCCCGCATTCAAGTGTCGGCGGTGGGCGACTTCGACCCGCAAACCATTCGCGCCGCCGTGCCCGACATTCTGAACGGCTGGACGAGTGGCGTCCCGTATGCCCGCGTGATCACGCCTCTGGTCACGCCCGCCGCCCAAAATCTCGTGCTGAACGTACCCGACAAGGCCAACGCGATTTATCTGGCCCGCCTGAACTTCCCCCTGCGCGACGACCAGCCCGATTACGCCGCCCTCTTGGTTGCCATGCGCGTGTACGGCAGCGGCACCGATTCGCGCCTGTTCAACCGCCTGCGCCAACAAGACGGCCTCAGCTACGGCGCGGGCGGCAGCACCAGCGTCTCCTCGCGGGATGAAAAGGCCAGCTTTACGGCCTACGCGATCTTCAATCCGGAAGTGACGGCCAAAGTGGAAACGGCCATGCGCGAGGAGCTTGACCGCGCCCGCAAAGACGGCTTTACGGCCACCGAAATCGCCACCGCCAAAACCGCCCTGCTACAAGAAGCCCGCGTGGCCCGCAGCGCCGACAGGACGCTGGCCGGAAGCCTCGCCAACCAACTGGATTTGGGCCGCACCTACGCCTTCAGCGCCGAACTGGAAGCCAAAATCAGCGCCGTAACGCCCGAGCAGGCTACCGCCGCGCTGGTGAAGTACATAAATCCGGCCAATCTGGTGATCGTGCGGGCGGGGACGTTCAAGTAAGAGGTTCTGGCTAGGAGCCAAAAGCTCTGAACCGAAAAAGGACTGGACGGGAAGCTGAGTTTGCGCTTCCCGCCCAGTTTCTTGATCTTCTCTGGCTCTAAATCATGCCGCCGTGCCGGTCTCGGTAGATGACATACGCCAGCCCCAGCGTACTCAGCGTGCTGACCAGACTGCTGAGGCCGTAGCTGATCAGCGGCAGCGTGATTCCGGTCAGCGGCAGCACACTGAGGGCCGCACCCACATTTTCTATGACCTGAAATCCGATCTGGCCCAAGATGCCTGCAAAGAGAATCTGGTCTTGGAGCCGGGGCGCTTCCGCGGCCATGCCTGCCAGCCCCCAAAACAGCATGCCGTACAGCACCAACACGGCGAGGCCGCCCACCAAGCCCTGCTCTTCGGCCCACGTGCTGAAGGCGAAATCGGTGTGCGCTTCGGGCAAGAAGCCGTTGTGAGACTGCGAGCCTTCCTTGTACCCTTTGCCCTGCAAGCCGCCCGAGCCGACAGCAATCGTACTTTGAATGACCTGATACCCGGCCCCGCGTGGGTCTTGGTAGGGGTCTAGGAAAATGGTGAGGCGCTTTTGCTGATACGGCTCCAGCTTGGGGTACAGCACAGTGGGGAAGGCCACGCCCAGCGCCAAGACTGCCAAAACCGCGTGCCACCACGGAATACGAGCGGCCAGCATGATCACGCCGAACATGACGGCCAGCACCAACGCACCGCCAAAATCCTGAATGACCACGAGGCCGATGGCAGGCAGGAACACCGCCAGCGCAAAAGCATAGGTTTTAATGCCCTGATACCCGCTCCGCAGCACCACTGGCAGCATCAGGATCATGGCAAATTTCAGGATTTCCAGCGGCTGAAATTGCAGCGGCCCCAGCTCGATCCAGTTTTTCTGGCCGTTCACTTCTTTGCCGATCACGAAGGTGCTGGCCTGCATCAGCAGCGCGAGGCCGTACAGATACGGCGCGATGCGGTAAATGCGGTCACGCCCCGCCCACCACAGCAGCGCGATGGGCACGGCAGCCAGCGCCACGCCGATCAGTTGTTTGTTGAACACGCCGGGGGCCACGCGGGGAGCCAACGCCGCTGTACTCACTGTCAGCAGGCCCACCGCCAGCAGCGCCAGAATGATCACCGGAAAACGTAAGTCGTACTTCACGCCGAACCCTTAAAACACAAATGCCCCACCACAGTCTTAGCCGTCACCCCTACAGGCTAGGGCAAGGCGGGTGGACTGTATGTGAGGCTAAGGAGCGGGGTGTGAAAAAGTCTGTCAGCGCCCCCGGTTCGACGTATGCCCCGGCGCATTCTCGTCAATCGGAATGTTCGCCATCAGCACCACCATGTCGCCGCGCTGCTCTATTTCGATACTGCTGCTGCCCGTAGGAAAGTAGCGCTTCACGACTTCCAGCAGGTCTTGGCGCAGGGCGTCGACCTTGCCGGGCGGAATCTGGGCGCGGTCATAGGCCAGCACCAGCTCGAGGCGGTCTTTGAGGGTCTCTTTGGTGCGGCCCCGCTTCATCCATGAAAACATCTCACGCCCCCCCGAACAGACGCCGCCAGACCGACCAGAAGCCCCGGTCTTCTTCGAACTTGGGATACGGCACGTCTTCGCCTTTCATGCGGCGGGCGGTGTCCATAAACGCCTGCCCCGCCTTGGTTTTGCCCAGCACCGCAGGCTCCCCGACGTTGGTACTCACGATGATGCCCTCATCTTCCGGCACGATCCCGATGGGCTTGACGCCCAGAATGTCCAGAATATCGGCCTCGCTGAGCATGTTACCGCTGGCGACCATCTTGGGCCTCAGACGGTTAATCAGCAGGCGAATTTCGTTGACCTGTTGCGATTCCAAGAGGCCAATAATCCGGTCAGCGTCGCGCACGCTGGAGACTTCGGGGTTCACGACCACCAGCGCACCCTCGGCGGGGGCGGCAGCGGTGCGGAAGCCCGACTCGATTCCGGCGGGGCTGTCGATCAGCACACGGTCAAACTTCTCGTCTTCGATCAGGCCGCGCACCACCGTTTTAAACACTTCGGGGTCAAGGGCGTCCTTGTCGCGGGTCTGGGAGGCGGGCAGCAAGTACAGGTTCTCTACACGCTTGTCACGGATCAGGGCCTGACTCATGCGGCATTTGCCTTCCAGCACGTCGATGAGGTCAAAGACCACGCGGGACTCTAAGCCCATGACCACATCGAGGTTCCGTAGACCCACGTCCACGTCGATGACCACGACTTTTTCGCCCAATTTGGCAAGCGCCGCACCGATGTTGGCGGTGGTGGTGGTTTTGCCCACGCCCCCCTTCCCGGACGTGACCACGATGACCTTCGCATTCATATGCGGCGCAGTCTATCAACTGACTCGCCCGATTGGGTGACATGTCCCTCAGCCCGCCCGTGTGACCTGTCCATGTGACCTGTGTCCTTCTCCCCTACTCGTGCGCCCTGTATAATGCCGGGTTGAAGCCGCTGCATTTCAGCCACAGCGCCCCCAGTAATCGGGACAAGAACGGGCGTGGCGCGTGAGCGGGCGGGCATCAAGAGCATCAGGTCAAACAAACACAAGGCGGCGGGCGGCCCCAGCAGGAGCCAACGCACGGCGCGAGGAGAACACATGACGGCAACAACCCAGCGCCCCGCAGACAGTATGCTGATCGCCCCCAAAAAAGTAGGATTCATCAGCCTCGGCTGCCCCAAAGCCCTCGTGGACAGCGAGCGAATCTTGACCCAACTGCGGGCCGAAGGCTATGAAGTGGCCCCCAGCTACGAGGACGCGCACGCCGTGATCGTGAACACCTGCGGCTTTATTACGCCTGCCGTAGAGGAAAGCTTGAGCGCCATCGGTGAGGCGCTGGAAGCCACGGGCCGCGTGATCGTGACCGGATGCCTCGGCGAGCGCCCCGAAAAGATTCTGGAACGCCATCCCAAAGTGGCGGCCATTACGGGTTCGGAAGCCGTGGACGACGTGATGGAGCATGTGCGGCGGCTGCTGCCCATAGAAACCGACGCTTTCACGGGGCTGCTGCCCGTGGCCGCCCCCGGCATGCGCCCCGATGTGGCCGTGCCCTCCCGCGAGGACACCCGTCACGGCGACGTGTTCGCCCCCAGCGTGCGCCTGACGCCCCGGCATTACGCCTACGTGAAAATTGCCGAGGGCTGTAATCACACTTGCTCGTTTTGCATCATTCCCAAATTGCGCGGCCTGCAAGTCAGCCGGGATGCGGGCGCGGTGCTGTACGAGGCCTTCCGCTTGGTGGCGGGCGGTACCAAAGAACTGATGGTGATTTCGCAGGACACCTCGGCTTATGGCGTAGACGTGCGCCACCGCGAGAGCGAATTTCAGGGCGAGCAAGTGCGTGCCCACCTGACCGACCTGGCCGTGAAACTGGGCGAAATGGGCGCGTGGGTGCGGATGCATTACGTGTACCCCTACCCCCACGTAGACCGGATCGTGGAACTGATGGCGCAGGGCAAAATCTTGCCTTACCTCGATATTCCCCTGCAACACGCTTCGCCCAAGATTCTGCGTTCTATGCGGCGTCCGGGTGCGGGCAAGCAACTGGAGACCATCCGGCGTTGGCGTGCCATCTGCCCGGAACTGGTCATCCGGTCTACCTTCATCGTGGGCTTTCCCGGCGAAACCGAAACCGAGTTTCAGGAGTTGTTGACCTTTTTGGAAGACGCCCGTTTAGACCGCGTGGGAGCCTTCCCCTACAGCGATGTGGACGAAGCCGACGCCAACAAACTGGAAGGCGCGGTGCCGCAGGCCGTGAAGGAAGCCCGCCTCGCCCGTTTTATGGAAGTCGCGCAGCGCATCAGTGCCGAAAAACTGGCCGAGAAAGTGGGCCGCGTGATGGACGTGATCATCGACGAATTTAATGATGACGAAGACGACGCCCCCGGCACCCGCCTGATTGGCCGCACCAAGGGCGACGCCCCCGGCATCGACGGTCAGGTGTATCTGTTTGCAGGCGAATTGGCCGGGCAACTCAAGATTGGCGACATCGTGAAGGCCCGCATCGAGGACAGCGACGAATACGACCTGTACGGCGAAGTGCTGGAGCGCCCGGAATGGAAGCCGAACGTGCCGCAGTTGGGCCACTTCGGCAAGCACTGATCGGGAAGCACTGAGACTCATGCACGGAGGCTGAGGTTCCGAGTAAGACCCCAGCCTGCTTCGCCGCTCCTAAAGTCCGTTCGTGTGGGCCAAGCCTGCGCGTGCCAGCTGAGTTAGGGCAGCACCAGACGCGGCGTCGGCGCAGGCCCCAGCGCCCGCTTCTGCACTTCTTTCAGGGTCGCTTCTCCGCTCGTCTGAATGCCGTGCCGTCGGAAGCTCATGCTCAGGCTGTCGGCGTCGCGGCGCAGCAGTTGGGCAAAGTTGGGATTTTGCCGGGTCGTAAGCTGCGGAAAGTCGATGATGACCACGGTTCCTTCCTCCTCGTTTTGAATCTTGGTGTTCGTCATGTCGGTGTGCTGCATGTCGTTCTCGTCTTCTTCGGCCTGCAACTCCGAATCGGCGTGCTGCGAATCCAGTTGCCACAGCAGGTTGTAGGTGCTGTAATCGCCGTGGACGTACCCCAGCCGGAGCAGATGCGCCATGCCGTTCAGGCTCTGTTCCCAAGCGCTGCGGGCTTGCGTGGGCGTCAGTACCGCGTCGCTGAGGCGGGGGGCGGGGGCGTCTTCGGTGCCGATCAGGCGCATCAGCACGGCGGGAGTGGTCTTTTCGTAATCGAAGGGCGACGGCCCCACGAGGGGTTCCGGCACGCTCAGGCCCGCATTCCACAGCTTCCAGAGGTGGGCGTATTCCGCCGTTACCCAGCCCATCTGCAACATCGCCAGCCCCTTCAGGCTGCGGCTCTGCATGGCTTTTCTGGCCCGTTCGTCCAGAATGGTCTGGCCTTCACGGTAAATGGCGTCATTTTTGAAGCTGCGTGCTTCCAGTTCCCGGTACAGCTTCACCAGAATGCTGCCGCGTGGGCCGCGTGCCACATACGCGGTGGCCTCTTTGCCGCTCTTCAATTCGGCCACGATCTCGGTGATGTGACCCAAGTCGGTCAGCCGTTTGATGATCTCGTCGGCCTCGCCCTCCGAGTCCTTTTTGAGCGTCGCCAGTTTGCGGCGGCCCAGTGGTTTCTTAACTTTGTGCTTCTCTTTGCGTTCCGGCCCGGTATCAAGGTCGTTCAGCTCGGTATCCAGCCAGTCTTGGCCGCCGCGCTGACTCATGGGTGGGCCTGCCGGGTGTTAAGGGGTCGGGCTTGGGCGTGCCGGGTTCTCAAAAGTTGGTGCTGCAAAATCACTCCAGTGGGCGGGGGCGAGGGTTCCTGTGGATTGGATCAGGGAATCAAAGATGTTGTCGGTCATGTTTGCAGCACCTCCTTTCGGTGTAACCCCACCGTAGCAGGTGCGGGGTGCCTCGGCCAAGACCACCCGGCAAGGTAAGCCATCACGCCTAGGCACGAATGCAGATTTGACCCTATTTGGCGTGCGGCTGTGGCGTGCATCTGCGGTAATGCGCCGGTCACGCTGCGGTCACTGCCTGTTTTGCACTCTGAAGCTACCTCCGGTTCGGGCGGGTGAAGGCCCCTCCGCCCGCCACACTGGGGGAATTGGGGGGAGTGTATGAAGCACAAGAAAGCCGTCCGAACCGCCGTTGCCGCCGTCTCTGTGTCGTTGCTGCTGGCCTCCTGCGGGGTGCTGCAAGAAATCGGAACACCCGTCATGACACTGAACGACAGTGGGGCAGGCAGCCTGCGCGAAGTATTGGCCGCCGCCGCGCCGGGCGACACGCTGCGACTGGTGGTGCCGGGAACCCTGACCCTCGGCAGCACGCTGGTCATCGACAAAAACATTACGCTGCTGGCCGACGGCGTGACCATTGATGCTGGGGGCAAGGGCCGGGCGCTGGACGTGGCGAGCGGCGCAACCGTGACCCTGAAGGGCGGGACGCTGCGGGGCGGGGACGGTTTGCCGCTAGTGGACGCTACGCCCCTCGCCACCCAACCTCTCGCCACAATCCCACCGAAAGTGGGCGGCGTGATTCTGAACCAGGGCACGCTCATTCTGGACGGCACAGTCATCACCGGGGGTAAGGCCGAACAGGGCGCGGGCGTATACGTCGGTCAGGGCGCGAGCCTCACCCTGAAATCGGGCAGTATCAGCGGCAACGAGGCCGTGCGGATCAACAATCAGAACGGCTACGGCGGCGGCGTGCTGGCCGACACGGGGTCTACGGTTCGCATCGAGGGCGGCGAGGTGGGCAACAACACGGCCTACAGCGGCGCGGGCATCGAAAGTTACGGCACGCTGGTCATTACGGGCGGCAAAATTATCGCCAATACAGCCAGCGTGTGGGGCGGTGGGCTGTGGTCGAGCGGCAGCGTCCGAATGGAAGGCGGCAGTATTGAGGGCAATACGGCAGGCTACTTGGGCGCGGGCGGCGTGGTGGACACAGGCGGTACATTTACGCTGATCAGCGGGAAAATCGTAGGCAATCAGGGCACTGGCCCGGCAGACCGAGTGAACCTGCGCGGCGGCAACGGCGGCGGCCTCAGCGTTTCGGGCACGCTGAACATGCAGGGCGGCGAAATCAGCGGCAACCGGGTGACCCTCTCGGGCGGCGGCGTGGGCCTCCTTGATGGTGGAAAGGCCACGTTCAGCGGTGGCAAGATCAGCGGCAACACTTCGGACTGGGTGGGGGGCGGCGTGCTGGTCAAGAGTGCGGCTGCCACCTTGTCCGGCAGCGAAATCAGCGGCAACCGGGCCGAATCGGGTGGCGGATTCACGGTTTCAGGCAAAGACGCCAAACTGACCATGACGGGCGGCAAAATCAATGCCAATGAGGTTGTCAAGGGGGCGGGCGGCGGCCTGAACGTGAATACCTCGGCCATCTTCAGTCTTGAAGCGGGCGAGATTGCGGGCAACACTGCCGAAAATGCAGGCGGCGGTGTATCGGTCAGCAGCCTGATGAATGTCAGCGGCGGCGTCATCAGCGGGAACAAAGTCACAGGAACGACGGACGGCGGCGGCGGTGTCCGGGTGCAGATCGGTGGCACCCTGAACCTGTCGGGCGGCGAGATTCGCGGTAATTCGGCGGTCAAAACGGGCGGCGGGGTCACGCTGAACGGCACCCTGAACATGACGGGCGGCAGCATCAGCGGCAACACCGTGACCAACCGCGCCACCGGGCAAGACTTGGGGGGCGGCGGTGGCGGCGTGCGTATGTATTCAGGGAGCAGCATGACGGCCAGCGGCGGCAGCATCAGCAACAACACGGCTTGGTATGGCGGCGGTGTCGAAACCAACGGTGCGTATCAGACCTCGCCCACGTCCACCTTTGTCTTGTCCGGGGCCACCATGAGCGGCAACAAGGCCGATGGCAACGTGGGCGGCGGCTTCTGGAACGATGGCAAACTGACCATGACCAGCGGCAGCGTCACCGGAAACTCGGCCCGCGACGGCGGAGGCGTGTTCAATACCAAAGTCGGGGTGTACAGCAAGACGGGCGGCACTATGAGCGGGAACACACCCAACGACGTGGTGCAAGGCCAGTAAATCTTGTTGTAGTCGAAAAGAGAGGGTGGCCCCAGCATCACGCCGAGGCCACCCTCTCTTTTCTTCATTCCCCCGTTTACCGAATGGTCTTGCTCACCAGCGTATTCGTGTAAAAGTCAGTGGCTTTGGCCCCGGCAGGCAGGTTGCCCTGCTTGATGAGGGCGGCCACCGCCTTGTTCCATGCGCTGGGGTCGCTGGCCCCGATGCCGTTGGTGCGGGTGTAAGCGCCCGTCATCAGGGGGGTGCTGGCCCGCAAAATGTCCAGCGTGCCGCCGCCTGCGCCAAAGGTGGGCTGGGCCAACCGGAAGGCGCGGGCGGGGTCGGTGACCGTGAATTTCAGGCCGCGCTGACTGGCCCGAACCACCTTGCGGGCCAAATCGGTTTTCAGGTTTTTGTCGGCAGTGATCAGCCCCACGCCCACCATCGGGTAGGCGGCGGTCACGTCGAGGGTGTACACGCGGGTTCCGGCAGAGCGCAACTGCACCACTTCGTTGTTGATGTACCCGGCGGCGGCGTCCACGCGCCCGGCCCGCACCGCGTCAAGCTGCGTAAAGCCGATGCTGGCCAGCTTCACGTCACTGCCTTCTTTCAGGCCCGCGCTGTCTATCAGGGCTTGCACGGCGTTGTAAGTACTCCCGAACGGGCCGGGAATGCCGAGCGTCTTGCCTTTCAGGTCGGCCACAGAGTTCAGCGGCTTGGTGCTAAATACGGTGACTGGAATCTTTTGGTACATCGCCATGATGTACTTGACCTGTGCGCCCTGATTGCGGGCAAACACGGCGTCTTCGGGGTCTCCTACGATAAAGTCGAGCTTGCCTTGCAGCAGCAGCGGCATCAATTCCGAAACAAAGCCGTGCTGATACTTCACATTCAGGCCTTCTGCCTTGAAGTACCCCAGCGTATCGGCCACATAGAACGGCGTGAACTGCACGTTGGGAATATAGCCGAGGCCGATGTTGACGGTGCGGGGCGCGGCTGTGGCCTGAGATGTGGTCTGGGCTGACGCCGACGCAGCGGCAAGCAGGGCGAGAGAGGTCAGCACGGCGCGTTTCATGAACCTGAGTATAAGACTGATCAACAATTCAACCCTGACGGAAGTCCCATATGGTGTGGATTGGCCTGTGCCTGCCGCCCACCGGGGCATTGATCTGTAGCCGATATGACAGGATTGGGGCATGGATCTAGAGTCTTGGAAACCGGATGACAACGCCCGGAGGCTGGCGACGCTGATCGGGTCGTTTGGCGGCGTATTCGCGTTTGTGGCGCTGTGGATGGGCCTGAGCCTGAACCCATTGCTGGCCTTGCTGTGCGGTGTGGGGATGGGACTCCTACTGTTCGCGCTGCTGCGGCCCCTCTTGCGGGCCGTGTTCCGGCGCTGAGGCCTTTAGCCTCCGGCTACACTCATTCAACACAACGGCAAAGGACGGCCCAACTGGTGTTAGACTGCGGGGTACGATCCACGCTTTTTCGCGCACGAACAGCGCAGGAAATAGCGCAGGAAAAAGGAGTATTCGCATGACCGACAGCAATGACCAGCGCATGGACGCCCCCCAAGACGGGCAGAATCCGGCACAGCAGCACGCAGAAAACAACACCGAGCACAATACCGAAGCGCAGGCCATGACCGCGCAGCCTAAGGCAGAGGAAACCCCCGCAGAACTGCGCGACATTCTGCCCCAGTTGGAAGGCGAACCCGACGAAGACCCCGTGCTGGACGCACAGGAAGAAGAAGCCGAGCGCGGCCTGAGTGCCGAGGGTGAAGGCGAGGAAGACGAAGAGGGCGAAGACGAGTATATTGACGCCGATGATTTGCTGGCCTTGCTGGGCGAGTTGAAGGAACTGCTGGAAGCGCAGGGCAAAGAACTGCGTGGCCTGCGCCGTGAAGTGCGCGAAATGCGTGAAGCGCAGGGTGCCCAGACCACCGGCTTCAAGCCCCGCGAAGACAAGCCCCGTGAGGAGCGTCCCCGCGAAGACCGTCCCCGTGAAGATCGTGGCGGCTATCAGGGCGGCGGAGACCGTGGTGGATTCCGGCCCGGTGGACAGGGCGGCTATCAGGGCGGCGGAGACCGTGGTGGATTCCGGCCCGGTGGACAGGGCGGCTATCAGGGCGGCGGAGACCGTGGCGGCAGCGGCGGCTTCCGTCCCCGCGATGACCGTGGTGGGCAAGGCGGCGGTGGCTATCAGGGCGGTGGAGACCGGGGCGGCAGCGGCGGCTTCCGTCCCCGCGATGACCGTGGCGGACAAGGCGGCGGCGGCTATCAGGGCGGTGGAGACCGTGGCGGCAGTGGCGGCTTCCGTCCCCGCGATGACCGTGGTGGACAAGGCGGCGGCTTCCGTCCCCGTGATGACCGGGGTGGACAAGGCGGCGGTGGCGGCTACCAAGGCAGCAACTTCCGTCCCCGTGAAGAGCGTGGCCCTTCCGCGCCCAGCGAATTTCGCCCCCGCGACGGCGGCGCTGATGCCAGCACGGATCGTCCCCGCGCCCGCCCTGACCGGGGCTGGGACAACAACAAACGCCGCGACGAAGACTAAACTCTTCTGAGCTGTACCAAGCGAGAGGGCCGGGATTGAGTTCCGGCCCTCGTTGCTATGGTATCGGGGGCTGTGTGTTGGAGTTGGGGCGGAGTTGCGGGGCGGCGTCTCCGGGTGCTGTGTCTAAGGGTCTAAAGGTCGAGGGTCTAAGGAAGGGCAAGGGCAAATGCTCTAGGCCTGCGCTGTCATCTGCTCTTAAGACCCTTTACCCTGAGACCAACCCCGCCTTCAGACGCCCTTCTCTGTTTCGCCCACCCCTAAATACCGATCCAACCAGCCCAGATACTCCTCTAGGCGCTGAATCCGGCGGTCTGGACGCCCGGAGCGGCTGAGTTCGTGGTTTTCGCCGGGAAACCGCACGAAGCGCACGGGCACGCCCAGTTGTGTCAGCGCGGCGTACCACTGCTCGGCCTGCTCCACGGGGCAGCGGTGATCCAGCACGCTATGCACGATCAGGGTGGGCGTCTGCACGTGTTCGGCAAATTTCAGGGGACTCATGGCCCAGAGTTGTTCGGCGTCGGCGCTGCGGTGGGCCTCTAGGCCCAATTCATCGTGCCAGAAGCGCAGGCCGATGTCCGATGTGCCGCTGAACGACACCAGATTGCAGATGCTGCGGTCTGTGATGGCGGCCCGGAAGCGGTGGGTGTGGCCCGTGATCCAGTTGGTCATGTAGCCGCCGTAACTGCCGCCCATGACCGCTGCATTCTGGCCGTCTAGGCGCGGGTGGGCGGCCAGCGCCGTATCGAAAAAGCCCAGCAGATCGTCCTGATCCACGCTGCCCCAGCGTCCGTAATTGCCACTAGACCACGCCTGCCCGTAGCCCACACTGCCGCGAGGATTGCTGTAGGCCACACCGTAACCACGCGCCGCCAACACCTGAAATTCGTGCATGAAGGCGTGACCGTAAGCGGTATGCGGCCCGCCGTGAATGCTGAGCAGGGCAGGCACGCGGGCTTCTCCACCGGGCAACAGCACCCAGCCTTCGCCCTCTCCGGCGTCGGTGGAAAACGTGACCCGTTCGGGCGTGCGGGCGGCAAACGGCAGGCGGGCGTGTAGGTCAGTCACGGCCACACCGTTCAATTCCACTTCCGGAAACCGGGTGGCACTTTCCCGAATCAGGGCGAGGCCGCCTCCTGCACTGGTAAACGCTGAAATCACGCCCTCGGATTGATGGTCTTGCGCCGTGACCGTGCCGTCCGGCCCTGCCCGGAACAGGCCGCAACTGCCCCCCACCGTACTCAGCACCAGCAGGGATTCGCCGTGCCAGACGGGGCGGGCGGGGAAAGCTCCCACGTGGCAGTCTCCACCCACGAGTGGCGCAACCGGGCAGTCCCACCCCGCATCCAGCCGCGCCCAAGTGCCGTCCGCGTGCAGCACGAACAGATGATCGTCTTCGGGGCTGCCCTTGCCCTCAGGCCGCCCGGTCACGGCCACACGCTGTCCGTCGCCGTGCGGGGCCAGTGCGGAAATCGAGGAATTCCAGCGCCCGAACTGCGCCACTTCGCCTGCCAGCGTCAGCGTAAACAGTTCTTGCTGCCACTGGCTGGCCGCCGTTTCACTGTTGCTGGAGGCGAACACCACGCCGCCCGAATGGGGCCACCACGCATAAGCGCCGATTTCCACGGCGGGCGCGTGCCACTCGGTCAATTCCGCTGCGGCCACGTCGTAGCGCCACAGGCAGGGGGGCGTTTCGGGCAGCCAGTCGCGGCCATTGAACCGGTAGCGGGGTTTGGTAATTATCCGGCCCTCTCCACGCTCGTCGCGCTTGTCCTCATCGTTGCCCAGACTCAGGAAGGTCAGGTATCGCCCGTCTGGACTCCACTGCACATCCTGTACACCTTGCCCCAAGTCCGTGACTCGCTGGGCCTCGCCGCCCGATAAGGGGAGCAGATACAGTTGCGCTTTTGCCCCGCTTGCTGCCCGCGTAAAGGCCAACGTCTTGCCGTCCGGCGACCAACGGGGCGAGGCGTCGTTGCCCTCTCCACGGGTCAAGAGTGTTGCTTGCCCGCCGTCCGAATGCCAAATCTGCGAGCGCAGGCGTGGTTTGGCGTGGGCCGGGTCAGGCTGGCGTGGGTCTTCTTCCTCGCTGCGGGTCAGCACGAAGGCCACCTGCTTGCCGCCGGGCGACACCTGCGGGTCGGAAGGAAAGTGCAGGGCCAGCAGCGAATCGGGCGACGCCGCAACAGCGTCAGTGCTTGAATTGGGCGAAATCACGCCCGCAGTCAAGCACATTCGGGCGGGCCAGAAAAGCGGGAACTTGCTGATGTCCTTTAAAGTCAAACCTCTTGACCCATCTTTGCAACCTTCAATGCAATTTGCCTAGAACACTTGCCTCTTCTGCTGAGCTTTCACATCTTTCGTCAGCTTCGGCTCAGAATTGAATTCGTCCACAACGCGCACAAATGTCGGGTAAGGTCAGTGGGCTGGAGATTTATGATGGCTCCCTCAAGACTGAACCGATTAGTTCTTTCCTTTCTCGCAATTGGAAATCTTATGCTGGTCTTACCGGAATTCTTCCGCCTGCCGAGCTGTAATGGACTGCAGGCCCGGCAAGGTCATTGCCCCCAGTGCGCCCCATTTTGTGCGGCGTAGTGTCCCTGTCCCGCCCCAACCCCCACCGTCTCACTCTTGGCGCAGCCGCGCCACCTTGGAGGTTGACTATGCAAGAACTCTCCTGCACTTGGGTTCCCGGAACCATCGACATCGTTCGTCTGAAGATCGGCGGGCGCACCATCGAACTGACCAGCACGCGCCTCGCCCGGATTTTTGGTGCTCAGGCCCTGAACGACCTGTACATGCGGGGCCGCGCCGTCGTGCGGGCCAACCCCCAGCAAGTGCAACTGCTGACCTGACGTTTCCGCTCACGCGCCGCCTGTCCTTATACGAGGTGGGCGGCGTGTTCCCTGCCCGGTGGCGCTAGCATGACCGCATGACCGCTTCCGCCTCCTTACCCGATCTGGCCCACCTGCTGCCCGATTTGCATCAGTTGGTAGAAATAGAATCGCCGTCCGGCAATGCACAGGCCATAGCCCGCGTGATGGACGTGGTCGAAGGCTGGGCACGCGCACTGGGCGCAGAAGTGGAGCATCTGTCCGGTGGCACGCGCTCATTTTTGTTCGGCTTGCAAGATCGGCCCGCCCTGATCCTGACCCACGCCGATACAGTTTGGCCGCACGGGACGCTAGAAACCATGCCGTTCCGGGTCGAAGGTGACCGCTTGTACGGCCCCGGCACCTACGACATGAAAGCCGGAATCGTGTCGGCCATTCACGCCCTGCGTGCCCTGCACACCTCGGGCGGTTGGCCTGCGGGCGGCGTGCAACTCCTCATCACGCCGGATGAAGAAACCGGGTCGCACAGCAGCCGCGCCCACATCGAGGCCGCCGCCCGTCAGGCCCGCGCCGTGTTGGTGGTGGAACCCCCCGTAGCCGATTCGCACGCCCTCAAGACCGGGCGCAAAGGCGTCGGCTCGTTTGTCCTCACGCTGCACGGCGTTGCCAGTCACGCCGGAAACAAACCCGAGGAAGGGGCCAGCGCCGTCGCTGAGGCCGCCCGCCTGATTCCGGCTATTCACGCGCTGGCCCGCCCGGACGCGGGAACGAACGTCAGTGTAGGCCTGATCCGGGGCGGCAGCGCCGTGAACGTGATTCCGGCTCGCTGCGTGTTGGAAGTAGACGTGCGGGCGGGCAGCGTGGCAGAAGGCGAGCGCGTGACGGCTGGCATGCACGCCCTGACGGCTGGCGATCCCCGCGTTCGCCTGGAACTGACGGGCGGCCTGAACCGTCCCCCCTTCGAGCGCGGGCCGCAGACAATGGCGCTGTATGCACGGGCGCAGGCTCTGGCCACTGGCCTCGGCTTCCAACTGACGGAGGAAGTGGTAGGCGGCGGCAGCGACGGCAATTTCACCGCGCCGCTCTCGCCCACGCTGGACGGCCTCGGCGCACCCGGCGACGGCGCACACGCTGCCCACGAGCATGTGCGCCTAGACCGCTGGCCCCTACACGTGGCGCTCCTGACAGGGCTGCTGCGGGAGGTGTGAGGGGGAGGAGTAATCGCGTTGCGCACTCACCTCCTCCCAGCCTCCCCCCTCTCCTGCGGAGCTTTGCAAGCCAAGGGTGAGGAGTAAAAAGCTCCCATTAGGTGTCTTTTAGGCTGTCCTTAGACCCTTGACCCTTTGACCCTTAGACTGACCCACCACCCCTCAGGAGACCCCCCATGTTCGGACTGTTCGGCAAAAAATCAGGCGGCAAGAACCCCAATGTGAAGCAGGACGACGCCCACACCTACCGCGTGCGGGTACGCACCAAGCGGCACGGCGAGATCGTGGAATTCCGCTTCACCAAAAGTGCCCACATTGGAATCAATGACGACGGCACCTACCTGTTCCGCAAGGCTGTCGTGTCGCCCAAGCACTTTGACCGGGGCGAACTGTTGGTCACGTTCGACAAGCGGTACAACGTGACGGCCACGACGGGCGAAGGCGTGGAGTTTGTGCCGGTGTCGGAGTGGGAAGACTGACGGCGGATCGTAGGACGTGGTTTGGTCGTTCCCACACTCCACGTTCCACACTCAATCTTTACACTCCAACTTCGTAAAACGTTTCCTCCACGATCCGCTCTGGAAACTTGCGAATAAAATCCACCGTACTCAGCGCCTGTGTGCGGTGGCAGGCGATGGCTTGCAGCTTGCGCGTAATGAAGGGCGTCACGTCGCGGCGCAGGTTGGCGGGCAGCCACTCCGGACGCAGGGCCTCGTTTTCGGGGGCGGTGTCGCTGGCGTAGTACCACAGTCGCGGGCGCTCTCCTTCCGGCAGGGCGTCCCACGCGGCTTTTACGGCGCGGTGGGTGGTCACATGATCGGGGTGGCCGTTGCTGCCGTTGGGCGGAAAAGTCAGCACGATTTCGGGGCGGTGCCGCGTCATGGCCTCACGCGCCGTCTCGATGATCGGCTCCATGGGCTGGTCTTGCAGGTACTTGTCGGGAAAATTGTGCTGCTCGAAGGAGCTGCCGGGCGTGGTGGTCAGCCCGATGACGGCCAGACAGGCCCGCAATTCCGCGTCCCGCAGTTCTGCGAGTTCTTCTGGCGTGTTGCACAGTCCCAGCATCCGCCCGGCTTCCCCATGCGTCAGGGTCACGAGGCCGCAGTTGTGGCCCTCAGCCAGCAAGGTCATCAGCGTGCCGGACGCGCCGTACACCTCATCGTCGGGGTGCGGCAAGATCAGCAGGAGTTTCAGGCGGGGGGATGTAGCTTCGGGAGCGTGGGTCATGCGGGTCAGCATAGAGTCTGGATCGTGGATCGTAGAAAGTGAGAAAGGCCAAACCACGCTCCACCCCCCACCCCCGGCGCACCGCCCCCTACGTTTCTTGGCCGATGCGCTCCGCGCCCCCGATCCGTCAGCATAGGGCCATGAACGATTCCACCGTTGCTGTGCCTGATGATTCCGCTCCGCCCGCCTTCCGCCTGCGCGAGTTCCGCAGTCCTGACGACTACGTGGACGCCGCGTGGGTGCTGACCGCTGCCAGCCCAGAATGGCCCGTGACGCCCGAACTGCTGCAAACGTGGGACGAGGCCGAAGACCCGAACCTGTTCCGCACCGACGTGGTGGCCGAGCAAGGCGGGCGCGTGGTGGGCGTGGGGCGCGTCGGGCACGATGATTTTGCCTTCGAGGAATGGCGCTACTGGGGCAACCTGACTGTTCACCCGGAGGCACGCGGGCAGGGCGTGGGCGGGGCGATGTACCGGGAACTCCTCGGGCGAGTGCAGGCGCGTGAGGCGCGGGAAATTCGCACCATGCTGTCGGACGGGCCGCACCACGAGGCGGGCCGGGCGCTCCTTGCCGCGCACGGTTGGCAGGAGACGTGGCAGCGGTACGAGAGCCGCATTCAAACCGCCGAGACTGACTTATCGCGCTTTGGCCCACTGATGGACGGCGTGGCCGCGCACGGCATAGAGCTGCATTCGGTGGCGTCGCTGGCCGCCGACCCAGAGCGCAACCGCAAATTGTGGGAACTGGACTGGCTGCTGTTTCAGGATGTGCCGATGGGCACGGCGCTGACCAAACGGCCCTTTGAGGCATGGGTGGCGCAGGAACTGGAAGACCCCACCTTCAGCGCCGATCTGTCGTTTGTGGCGGTGCGCCCCGACCTGAACGATCCCCTGACCGGAAGTTACGTGGGCTACTCCACCCTGATGCAAAATCCGTCTGGGTTCTACGTGATCGGCATGACGGGCGTGCGGCGCGAAGACCGGGGTAAAGGCGTGGCGAAGGCCCTGAAAGTGGCGGCCATGCAAGCTCTGAACGCACGCGGCGGCGGCGAAATCCGCACCTTCAACGACGCGCCGAACGCTGCCATGTTGGGCATGAATCAGGCGCTCGGCTTTGTGCGCGGGCCGACGCATCTGCGCTACGAACTGCACTTGGCAGAGGCAGAGCAAGCAGAGGGGGGGCAATGAGCCTTCTCACTGCCCAGAACGTGAAGATTCGGGACTTTGCAGACGCCGATTATCCGGCGCTGGCCGCACTCCAGCAGGCCGTGTGGCCCAAGCAGACGGTCAGTGCCGACTCCCTTCAGCACGATGATCAGGAGTTACAGGCGCATCCTGTCAAGCCGCATTTTTGGCGCATCGTGGCCGAAGACGAGGGCGGGCGTGTGGTGGGTGCAGCGTCGGCGGTGCAGTGGCCGGGCATGTTCGATCCCCACCGCTACCACGCCGAGTTGTCGGTGCTGCCCGAAGCCGAGGGGCAAGGCGTGGGGCGGGCGCTGGCCGAAGCGGTGTGGGCGCACCTACAGGAACGCGGCGCACGCGAGATTCTGGCGGGCACGCAAGAAGACCGGCCACGCGGCCTCACCTTCCTCGCGCACTGGGGCTTTGCCGAAGCCATGCGCTTTTTCGATAACGTGCTGGACGTGCAAACCTTCGATCCCGCGCCGTTTGCCGACGCTGCCCAACTGGCCCCCGGCTACCGCGCCGTGTCTCTGGCCGATCTGAGTACCGAACTTGGCGCAGACGCAGCGTGGGCCGCCTATTTTGCCGGATTCGTGCAGGCCCGCGCCGATGTGCCGCGCACCGGAGAAGCCAGCCCGGTGGTGGAATCCGAGTTTCGCAAACGGGAAACCAACCCGCAATTCTGGCCGGAAGCCGTGCTGTTGGCGGTACACGAACCCACCGGAGAAATCGCGGCCCTGACCGAACTCTGGTTGGAGCCCGCCGACGAGAGCCGCCTGACCACTGGCCTGACTGGAACGGCCCGCAACCACCGCCGATTGGGGCTGGCGTTGGCGCTGAAGCTGAAGTCCATAGAGCAGGCGCGGGCGCGGGGCGCGGCAAAAATCTGGACGGGCAACGCCAGCACTAACCGCCCCATGCTGAACATCAACGAGCGGCTGGGCTTCGTGAAGGAGCCCGCGTGGATAGAGATGCAGTGGTTCGCGCCGCAGAGTGAGGGCAAAGAATGAGCCGCTGGCCTGTTCGACCTATTCAGGATACCGACTGGGACGCCGCCGCCGAGGTCTGGACGCTGGCCCACCCGCACGACCCCTTCAGCGGCCCGGAACTGCGGCACCAGACGGAGCAGCAGACCACTTGGGGCTACCGACATACGGCGCTGGTGGCCGAAGCTGAAGGCGGCGCGGTAGTGGGCTTGGGCCTGTTGTCTCAGAATCCGGGGATGTACCACCCGCAGCGGTTCGGGCTGGAACTGGCGGTGCGCCCCGACTGGCAGGGGCAGGGTGTGGGCGCGGCGCTGTGGCAGGAGCTAGAGGAAACATTGCGCGGCTGGAATGCTCTTTCTGTTCGCACGCTGGCCCGCGAAGATCACCCGCTCGCCCCTCATTTTCTGACCCGGCGCGGCTTCACGCCCGGTAAGCGGTACTTCACCAGCGCCCTGAACCTGACCGACAAGAGCTTTGATGCAGCACCATTTGACGAAGGGCCGTTTTTGGCCACTGAGACGCGGTTGATGGCTCTGGGCGTGCGCGTTCGTAGCCTCGCGGAGTTGCGGGAAGCGGGCACGCCCGACCTGCCCCGCCGCCTGCACGCCCTGATGTCCGATGTGCGGCAGGATGTCCCGCGTTCGGAACCCGCCACGCCGCTGACCTTTGAAGTCTTCGACGAAGCTGTGCTGAATGATTCCTGCCTCCTGCCGGGGGCCTACCTGATCGCACAGGCCCCCGGCGGCGAGTGGATCGGCCAATCCACCCTGTTTCGCTCGGAGAGTAGCCCTGACCTGCTGACTGGGCTGACGGGCGTGACGCGGGACTGGCGCGGGCAGGGCGTCGCCACGCTGCTGAAACTGCACATTCTGCGGGTGGCACAGACCCTAGCGACACAGGCTCTAGCGACACAGACCCCAGCGGCACAGGCTTTGGCTGCCCAAACAGACGGCCAAGTGTTCCTCCGTACCGACAACGCCAGTGACAATGCGCCGATGCTCGCCATCAATGACCGTTTCGGCTTCGTGCGCGACCCCGCCAGCGTCAGTTGGGTGCTGGAGTTCGGGGCGGATGGTCAGAGTTGAAATTCTTTCCTAGACCCTTAGACCCTAGACCCTTAGACAAGGCCCACCACAACCCATGCTGCTGAGCATCGACTGGGACGCCTACAGCGGGTGCGCCGACTTGGTGTTCGACGCGCCGATCTGGGGTACCCGCGACTTGCCCGCAGACCGGGAGGAGGCATGGCAGGCCCGCACTCTGAGGCGCAATCCGGAGGCCCAAGACTGGACGCCGTTGGACGCCGATTTCCCGCTGTATCCCGGCTGGGAGGCGCTGGAACGTTACGCGGGCTGCCCAGCGTGGGTCACGTTGTCTCACGCCGATGCTTGGGGCTGGCTGGAAGAACACGCCGCTCGAACTGGCAGTGTGCCAGACGTGCTGAACATCGATTCTCACCATGATCTTGCCAGCCGCAGCGGAGACGGTACGCGGGTGCGGCCCGGCAACTGGGCGGGCCTTGGCCTTGGCGGGGGCCTGATTCGGAACTATACCTGCCTATATCCGGCGTGGCACACGGCCTTGGCGGTGGCCGAGGGCTTCGATCTGGAACGCACCCACGCCGAAATTGCTGGCCTGCTGTCTTCTGAAACGCTGCCCCCTGCACTGCTGCCCCGCCTCGCCCTGCGCCGCATGACCCACTCTACAGACGGCCTACCCGACCCGGCAGAGGTGAGCGGCGTGCTGCTGGTGCAGTCGCCCGCGTGGACGAACCCGGCCCATGACCCGGCCTTCTGGCAACTGGCCGAACACTTGAACGCACATAGAGTGGTGGCCCCCCTTTACCGAAAATGGGGTGGGTGTAGTGTGCCCCGGAGCTGAGCCGTTAAACTGCGGGTTGCTCGTCTGGCGGCCCAGTGCCGTTTGCCCACCCTCATTTCAGGAGAAGTCGTGACCACGTCCCCCCCAGAAAGCGCCCGGCCTATCGCCTATCAGGTGGGCGTGTTCGCCCTTGTGCATCAGCGCAATCAGTACCTGCTGGTGCGCCCGCGCCGTCCCATTTTGCCGGGCGGAAATTACGGTCTGCCGGGCCTGGTGCTTGACGCCGAAGCGGGCAGCGGCGTGGCCGAAATGGGCCTGCGCCGCGCACTGCTGGCTCAGGTGGGCATTTCGGTTTCGGGCCTGCGCTTGGTGGGCAGCCACGCCGCACGGGGCACCGAACATGGGCAAGCCGACGCCCGCCTGTACCTGATTTTTGGCACCGAATACTGCTCCGGTATCCTGAATCCTCAGCCCGCAGAACTGTACAGCGCCGAATGGATGGCCGCCTCCAGCTTCGATAACCGCACCCCAGAATGGCTGCACGCCGCCGTGCGCGAATACCAGACAACCGCCACGCCCACGCCGACGCCCTCGGTGTCCTCAGTCTTTGGCCGCAAACGCTAATAAATACAGCGTGCGTAGAGTGCTGAAGGTGAGTTTTGAAGCAGAGCGACAGACTCCCCTACACCTTGTGAGGATGGGGGAAGGCGGGGCAGCAAACGAACAGACGAAATCAACTGTTCACGCGGGGGCGCGGAAGCCATCCGCACGGCTGCCTGTTCTTAAACCCTAGACCGCGCCAACGGCAAAAAAGCCCATGCACCCGCACCGCCCCAACAGGGAACAATGCAGGCGCACGGGCCAGAAGTATTGAATGAAGCTCAGATCAGGAGTTACTCGGCCTGAGCAGATTCGGCCTGCGTGGTGGCCGTCATGTTGGCTTCGGGGTCTCGGGGTGCCTCTAGAAATTCCAGCTTGCGGGCGTCGCTCCACAGGCCCTCTAGGTCGTAGTAGTCGCGGGCGTCTTTGGTCATGATGTGAACCACGATGCCGCCGCCAAAGGCCAGCAGCAACCAGCGCTCGCTGGGGCCTTCGACGCTGGGGCGGGGCAGGCCGGATTCCTGCGCCTTCTGCCGCACGTTTTCCTGAATGGCGTTCAGTTGCAGGCCCGCGCTGGCGGTGCAGATGATGAAGTATTCGAGGGTGGAAGACACGTCGGTCAGGTCAAGGACGACGACATCCTCGGCGCGGCGTTCGCGGGCGGCGTCCACGATGGCGCGGAGTTGGTTCTGGACGGTCTGTGCAGAGTGCTGTGATGCTGGATTCATGGGGTTCTCCGTGATGCTGTGTGCCGCCGTAAGGGGCACGGGCCGAGCTAATGGACTTGGGTCTAATTTACTCCGGGCTGACCTGCGCCGCTCTGATCCATTCCCTCCAGATCAGTCGTGGCATCGGGGGTGGTCTGGGCGGGGCCGTCCGGAGCGGTGCCATCCGGGTACGCATTCAGTGCCGCGAGGGTCTCGCGGGCGTCCGTTCCCAGCAGAATACCGATTTCTCCAGCCTCTACGGGGAAACGCTCACCTTGCAAGCGGGGAAGGCCCAAGGTATCGGCCAATTCGCTGGCGGCCCGCACGTCGCTGCCCGTAAAGACCTGACTGGCCTCGGGGCTGGCTGGCACGGCTTCGGTGGTGATTTCGGTGTAGCCCAGCGCCGCCAAAGCACGGGCCAAGCGGGGGCCAAGGGCGGCTCCGCTGGCGTCCTCTATTCGGATGCTGACTGGGCGCACAGTGCTTGCAGTCGCCAAACTCGGCGCAGTGTTGCCCCACACTTCGGCCAATCTTTCGCGGTTCACGGCCAAGTTAAAAGAGCCGCGAATCTCGTCGGTGGGTAGGGTGGCGAAGGTCAGCTTGAGTTGGGGCAGATACGGCAGCAGGGTAGGCAGCAAGTTGGGATCGGCGTTGGTTTCCACGCCGTTGCCGATGCCGCCCAGAATGGTGGGCAGGGCCGCCAACCCTTTGGCCGATTTCAGGCGCGAGGCCAGTTGCGTCAGCGCCTGCTTCTGGTGGTCTATGCGGCCCCAGTCGTCGCCAAAGCCTTTGCGGACGCGCAGGAACAGCACCGCCGTTTCTCCGTCAAGATGGTGGTTTCCGGCATCCAGCTTCAGGTTTACGCCCGCCGCCTGATCTATCCACTCTATGCCGCCCTTCGGCACGGTCACGTCTAGGCCGCCCAGCGCGTCTATCACGCGGGCCACATAGTCGGTTCTCACGATCACGTGGGCGTCTACGCGCTCGCCCGTAATTTCCTCCACGGCGCGGGTCAGGCCTTCCGGCCCCCCTGACCAGTAGCGGCTGTTCACCTTCTGGGCAGCGGGCGAACCCCGGTAGTCGTACTCGCCCACGTTGGTGTCGCGGGGAATGCTCAGCACACTGACCCGTCCGGCGTCCACCTTCACCAGCATCAGAGTGTCGGTGTTGGGCGGCTGAATAATGCCCGTGCGCTGCTCCTGATCCTTGCAGGGCTGGCGGTAATAGCAGTACACGATGTCGCGGCCCGCCACCAGCAACGTAAAATTCGGGGCGCTGCCCGCTACCAGTGCGCTGGCCGGAGTAGACGCCCCCGGAGAACTGAGGACGGCCACACCGCCCAGGGCCAACGCCGCCAAAGACAGCCCGAAAGCTTGCAACGCCCGCAGACGCGCCAGTGGGCGGGGGTTGGCAGAACCATCAGACGGAAAATCAGGCGGCAACAGGCTCACACCCCACAGCATAGCCAGCGGGCATGAGGGGAGCTGTTAGCGATAAGACACAGCGTTGGTGTGCATTCACAACGATGTATTCATCAGGCGGGGCGGCTGCGGCGCAGGGAAAGTCGGGGGGCCGGGGAAGCGGCAACGGAGGCGTCTGAACCCGCATGGCCACAGGCAGAATGGCCGTGATCCACCCGCACCAGCGGCAGCGCGTAATAGGCCTGCAAGGTTCGCGGATGAACCTGAATGCCCCGCCCCTGAAGGTAGGTGACTTTGGAGGCGATGGCCCGGTGCAGGGCGGCGTCGAGATCGTGCAGGGCCAATTCGCGGATGTCCTCGTTCACGCCGCGTCCGGGTTCCGAGACATCGGCCACGTACACGCAGGCCGACACCGGATTCCCGCCGCGTGGCCCGGTGGTGTGGTCTTCGACAGCCTCCAGCACCACCGGATCACGGTAGCCCCAGCGTTCCAGCAAGGTGCGGGCGGCGCGGCCATGCAGGGCCAGCGGGTGCGCGGCGTCTATAGGGTGTTCGGGTGGCGCGAGGCGCAAGAGTTCGGCGTCGGGAAGGTCACGGGCTATGTCGTGCAGGATGCCCGCAGCGTAGGCCCGCGATTCATCGAGGCCGTTGGCACAGGCGATCTGGCAGGCGAGTTCTGCAACGCGCAGGACGTGCTGGTAACGCTTGGGGCGCACCATCAGGCGAACGCGGTCTTCCCACCCAACCAGATCGGCGAGGGGGTGACGCGGTTGGGGCAGTGCGGCAATCATGCGCGCATGTGGACAAGGCTCCACACCATAGAACAGAGTATACGTCACGCCTTTGCACCTAAGCTGACGTAAAATGTGGAATCGATTCCATCTGGGGCGGGATTGTTGGCTGGAAGGGCTGTCAGATGGACGGTCTGGGGGCGGGTGGTCTAAGGTGCTGGGGCGGGTTCGGTGCGGAACTGCCTCCTCTGCTCCGCAGCTCTGCGGGCCACCCCGCTGCTAGTGCAGCGCCCCTCTCTTCAAGCTGTTCCAGTCCCGCAAGGGGGGAGGGCTAAAAGCAATGGCTGGGAGCTGTGTTTTGACCCTTGACCCTTAGACCAAGCCCCTCACACCCGCCTACTCACGGCGCAGAACCCGTCCCACTCGCAGGCGGACGGGCTGCGGGAGTTGCCGCTGCCGGAGTTGCCGCCACCCGCTCTACCGTCAGGCGCACATTGACTTCATCGAGGGCTTGTGCGCCCGCCGGAATCCGCAGGGTCACGGGCGCGGTGTAGGTGCCCACGCGGTAGGTCACGGTTCCCGCCGCCTCGCGCAGTCGGCCCAGCAGTTCGGGGGCGGCCACCACGCGCACGGTGCTGGGCTGCACGCTGACCGCCGTGACGCGCAGGCCCGCCGGGGGATCGTTCAGCACTACGCGCAGGCTTTTCACGGGGAGTTCCCCGGTGTCTATCCGGCGCACGGTCACGCTGGCGGGGCTGGTCTGCACGCCCTCTACCGGGTCGCCCTGTTCGTCTAGAGCGATCAGGTTCACCTCGCTGGCTTCTCCGGGCAGCAGGGGCGCGGGGCTGGTGATCAGGCGGCGCACGGTGGCGACCACGCGCCCCGCACCGCTCACGGTGGCCTGTGCGGGGGCCACGTCATAGCGCAGCAGGCTGGTATCGGACGGAGAAGCCACGCTGAGCGTCACGGCCAAAGTCCGGGTCAATTGGGCATCCACGAAGCCCTGCACCCGCTCTGGCGCTTGCCGCCGCAGCGTGGTTCCACCCGGCACCTGCACCGCAACCGGGCGATTGAAACTGCCTTCCGGCACGCCCGTCACGTCGACTACGGCTTCAATCGTTTCGCCGCTCAATTCCCGCAGGCGCTCCGGGCGGCCAGAGAGCGTCACGCGCACGGTGCCGGGATTCAGGTCACTGGTGGCACGGCGGGTGCGGCCCCCGGTGGTATCGCGCACGGTCACGGGCACATCGAAGCCCTGCTCCACGTTGGCGCGGCGATCCCCAGTCGCCACGAACCACAGCGTCAGGGCCACCACCAACGACAGCACTTTGGGCAACAGGTTGTGAACGACCCGGCCCCACACGTAGCGCGGCCTAAGCCAGCGCTGGGCCGCGCTCCCTAGGCCGCCGTCATGCCCGCTGCTGCCGCTCACGCCCGCTCCGGGGGCAAGATGTCTTCCGGTTCGGGCGGCGTGTCTCCCTTGCGGTTCTTGGGCGGCGAATCGGGCTGGTCGTACACCAGCGCCCGCAATTGCTCGCGGAGTTCGGTGCCGTTCAGGTCTGGCCCCAGTCGGCCCCCCAGCGCAATTCTCATGCTGCCGCGCTCCTCGCTGGCAATGAGTACCACCGCGTCGGTCAGTTCCGACAGCCCGATGGCGGCCCGGTGGCGCGTACCGTAACGCCGATAAGTGCCGTCTCCGGCCTGAAGCGGAAACAGGCAGCCCGCCGCCACCACCCGCGACCCCTGCACGATCACACCGCCGTCGTGCAGGGGGGCGTTGCGGGCAAATAGAGCTTCCAGAAAAGGCACACTGACCACCGCGTCTAGCCGCACGCCCGTATCGGCGTATTCACCCAGCGGCGTGCGGCGTTCTATGGCGATCAAAGCCCCGGTTTTGCGCTCTGCGAGGCGTTCCAGCGCCCGTGCGAGGTCTTGCAGGGCCGCCCCGCCACTGGCTTCCCGGCCACGTGGCCGCCCCACCCGCTCCAGTGCGCCGCGCAATTCCGGCTGAAACAGCACGATCAGGGCAAACAAGCCCACCGTGCCCGCCCGCCCCAGCAGGTAGCTGAGGGTGGTGAGGCCCAGCAGTTGCGCCGCCACCCACACGCCCGCGAACACCAGAATGCCGCGCACCACGTTCACGGCACGCGTGCCCACCACCAACATGTAGGCCTGATACACCAGAAACGTGACCAGACCGATGTCCAGCACATCACGGGCACTCAGGGAACCAAGGGGCGGCACGGGGGCTAGGACTCCTTCCCGCCGCAGCACGACAACGCGGGCTGGGCGGCACGCCGTCCACTATACAAGCCAGCACCGCACGGCTGAGTCCGAGTTGGCTGAGTCCGGGCAGAAGGGGAATGCACCGGCCCCCGCGCCTGCACAGGCTTCAAAACGCGGCCATTTCCGAACGCTCTGATCAGACCCATCTTGTCAACGTTGCCGAACCGAACCACCCACAAGTCCCAAAACAGCCCGTGAGGAAGTTCGAAGTCCCTCATCTCGGCCCCCACCAAGCCTGACCCCACCAACCCTAATCTTTATCTTCCGTTTCTCTTTAGTTTTGCCCGGTACGGTGCGGGGGGGTAGGCTAGACTGCCCGCCATGATGCGCCTAGCCATTCTCGCGGACTTGCACGCCAACTTGGCGGCAACATTGGCAGTCCACGCAGACGTCGAGCGGCGCGGTATTTCTGAAGTGTGGGTTTTAGGCGACCTCGTGGGCAAAGGCCCGCGCCCAAAAGAAGTGGTGGAGTGGACGGAGGCCCACGCCTCACGGGTGATTCAGGGCAACTGGGACGCCCGCGTGGCCGGGGCCACCAACCGCCCCCAAGACCTGTGGCCGCGCAGCCGCCTCACGCCGGGGCAACTGTCTTACCTCGGGGCCTTGCCCTACGGCATAGAGGAACAGTTCAGCGGCGCGTGGTGGCGGTTCGTGCATGCCAGTAGCCGGGGTCTGTTTCACCGCCTGTACCCACACAGCAGCCTTGCCGAGCAACTGGACGCCTTTTTGCCCAATAGCCAGTACGGACTGGCCCAACACGCCGACGCCCTTGTCTACGCCGACGTCCATGAAGCTCTGATGCTGGATGTGGAGGGCCGCCCGCTGATCAACTGCGGCAGCGTGGGCAACCCGCTGGACAGCACTCTCCCCTGCTACCTGATTTTGGAATTCGACCCCCACAGCCCGGCCCACAGCGCCACGTTTGTGCGCCTGACCTATGACCGGGATGAAGAAATTGGCGCGGCGGAGGCCAGCGGCATGCCCTTTACGCGGGAGTACATCGCGGAACTGCTGACCGGGGCGTACCAGAAACGGCGAGCGAGAACGGGGGAATAGAGCGGCAATCGGTCATCTCGGCACTTGCTCCAGCCTCTACATTGCGGAGGTGAAGCAAAAGCTTGGTTGGTTGACCGTTGGTCTGGGCGGTTTGGCGCTCGCAGGTGGCCGGGACGCCCCCACGTTCTTGGATGTCTTCCGTCAGACACCGGGAGCGCGGCAAGTCATCAAGGTTCCCGATGAGCAACTGGGAACACTGGGCTACACGCACCGCCTGATCTTTCAAAACGTTGGGGCTGTGTTTCTGACACGCGGCGCTCTGGAAGGCAGCGACACACCAAACACCATCACCGCATGGGTTTCAACTTCCCACGCTTCGATTCAGCAGCAGCGGGCGATGGTGGCAGTCATCAGACATACGGTGGCCCGCTGCCATGCCCCACTGACGGCGCAGCAACTCAACATGTTGCATGCGTTGGCCGAGCGCGATTGGCGGCTCAAGTTGGGCTGGCAAGAACAGCAAATTGGCCCCCTCAAGGTGGGTTGGGGTGGCCGGGAAGGGTTGAATATCGGCGGCCATGATGTGGGCGGAATGAGTGTGGATTGGCCCAACAGTCAAGGCGTCTGTAGGTGGTAGTCAGGCTCCAAAAGCAAAACCGCCCTGACCCCAACTGAGGCCAGAGCGGAACACTCATGCTCAGGCTTAGGCCCGCAATTCGCCCTTTTCACGCATGACCTGAGTCAGCTTGGCAGGTTCGAACAGGCTGGCTCCCTCGCCGTAACGGGCTTTGACAGCACGCTGCACCAGCCACACGGCAGCAAACACGCCCAGCAAACTCAGCACCAGCGAGGGCACCCGCATCAGCGCATTCACCTCGGCGATCTGGCCGTTAAAGTCGTCCGAGCCGAATTTGGCCACCACCCGCTGATAGTTCACGACGCTGTTGATAATGCCGCCGATGATGTCTATGACGGCAAACACCACCGTTCCCAACACCAAGCCTTTGTGGACGGCAGGGTCACGCATGGCCTGCTGGCTGGCGGCGCGGTGTTCGGGCGGTTCTCCGATGCTGCTGGCATCCAGAAACACGCGGAACAGGGGGACGCTGGTGGCCGCCGAAATGAGGAACAAGATGCCCGTGAGGTAAGAGCGGGCGCTGTCCTTGATGGCATACCAGAAGCCGTCCACGTACCAGAAGGCCAATGCGCCGCTGAAGATTGCCCCAGCGCCGCCGATGAGGGCCACCGGGCTGACATTGCGGTTCACCAACAAATCCCACAGTACATAGACCACTGGAATCAGGGCGGCCAACAGGTAGGCGCGGATATTTCCGGTGGTGCCGCCGCCAAAGACCGTGTCGGACACGCTGACGCCGCTGCCAAAAATATTGGGACTCAGAATCAGGATCGGAATGAGCAGGGTGAAGACCAGATCCCAGACGGTTTTGGGCACCCGCGCACGCGGCTGTGCTTTCGGTGGAGATTCTGGCGGCACCGCGGGTGAAGAAGTAGGGTCAGACATGGGCCCTATTCTCTCATTCCGGCAGAGGGCGCGGCGAGAGGAATCTGACCCTCACACGGTAATGAAGTGAGGGACTGAAATGGAGTGGTGGCATGGGCTGAGGGCCTGCGCTGCTCTGTCTGCCGCCTCAGCCTCCGCGATGACCCAAAGGCGTGCCATACAGCAAGAGATTCAGACCCAGAGTTGCTCGCTCCCTCGTCTTGTCTCCGAACGACGTGGGTCAATGTGACGGAGAACGGCTCTAGGCGGCGCGTTCGCTGTGTTCGGCCTGCACCAGTACGCGCAGCAGGGCGCTCAGGGGATCGAGGGCGCGGGCAGAGGCCATGACCATACCGCCGTGCAGACTGGCTTCGTACACACTCTGATCCCCGTTTTCATCAAATTCGTTGACCAATTCCAAGCGTACCCGGTGGTTGCGGCGGGCGGCCCAGTGCATCAGGTGGAGCAGCAAGTTGGGCGAATCGCCGCGCAGCCACTGAATATCTTGGGTGCCGTGCGCCACCGACATATGAATCCGGGGCTGATCTGGCAGACCACTGCCGAGAATACTGCGGTATCCGGCGTAAAAGTTCTCACTGCCCGTTGCAGCCACGCGGTGCAGTGCGCCCATCTCCGGGGCGGCAAGGGTGCGCAAATCAGGAAGGAGCATGTCCACAAGAGGCATCGTGTCAGGCAGCGGAGGGAGTGGCTGTGCAATTTCCCACCCTTGGGGCTACCCCCAGAGTCAAAAGCGGTCTTTATATCGCCCCAAAAAACTGTGTGGTTATATAGTTGAAAGGCCGTATGTTTCCTGTCAAGGTGCGTCCCACCGCCCTTTACAAATGGTGAGGGAGGCGCAGTTGACGGCTACGCCTCCCCCACTGGGGGTACTCTTTGGGGCTGAAGTCAGCGCCCGCGTTTAGGAACTGTGCTTAAGAACTGTATTTAAGGACTGCCGGGCTGCACGCGGTCTTGAGACAGCATCGGAGCGCCGTCCAGTGCCTTGACGCCCAGATTCAGCAGCTCGTCCCGGCCTTCGGTCAGCAGGCGAATGTCGGCCTCATCCTGCTCGTCGGCAATATCCGGGGTCAGGCGGGTGGGGTACGGCGTGCCGTCTGGCTTGGCGTAATTCAGGATGGTCAGTTGCAGCGCGGCGTCTTCTCCCACCGGAAACACACGGGTCGCGGTGTTGCCCACGCCCGCCGTGACTTCGCCCAGCACGGGGCCACGCGCCGCGTTCTGAATCTCGAAGGCGAAGAATTCGCTGCATGAGGCGCTACCACCATCGACCAGCACAGACAGCGGCCCCGTCCAGAGTTGCGGATTGGTCACGATGCCGCTCGTCCGGCCTGCTTCGACCCTTGCGCCCCGGCTGACCAGCGTGCGGCTGTTGCCCTCGGCGCTGCGGGCCACCCGCGTAAAGCTGGGCACGAAGGCACTGACCGCGCCGTCGCACTCGCTGAGGCTGCCGCCGCCGTTGCCGCGCAAATCCACGACCACGCCGCGCACGCCACGCGCCCGTGCCTGCCCCACCAGATCATGCACGCCCTGAGCCACTCCGCCGCCCGAAATGAAGGTGGGAATCCGCAGCACAGCCACGTCTTCGGCACCTGTGGCCGAAGCGACGTAGCTGATGCGGGGCAGATCGCGGGTGCTGCTTTCCTGTGAAGTCAGGTTGACGATCCGCTCTACGCCGCGTGTGCTGACGCCCAGAGCGATGGGCCGCCCCGCTTCCCGCGCCGAACGCAGGGCGTCGTAGGTGTAAGGCTTGCCGTCAAGGGTGCTCAGCACGTCGCCGCGCAGCAGTCCGGCGGCCTCGGCCACGCTGTTGGGCACGACTTCCAGCACCACCCGCTGCTGCCCGTCTAGCAGCGCCAGTTTTACGCCAAACTGCCTGCGGTTGCCGCCTGTGGCACTCGCCACGAATTCCTCAAAATCTTCCGGATTCTGAAAAAAGGTGTGCTCATCGTCCAGCGCCGTCAGTTCGGCCTCTATGACCGGGTAAGCTTTTTCGGCGGCGCAGTCTGTTGGCGTGGGCGCACACACGGCGTCCAGCCTCGTCTGATAGTCGCGGGTCAGGCCCACACGGTCTACGGTAGACAGGCCACCATACGAGTTTTGGAGCAGGCGGTTCACCTGATCGAACACGGCCTGTGCGGGCGAGACTGCGGCGGCGCTTTGCCCAGAAAACTGCCCCGAAGAGCGGCCCACTCCGGGCTGTGCCAGTGCGGGCAAACTGAACATCAGCGACAGGGAGAGCGAGAGCTTGAGAGCGGGAGACAGCGCCGACCTGATGGCGCTTGGGGAACGGCGCTGCGGAGTCTTCATATTGACCCTTATTCTGCTCTGAACAGATGGGAAATGGGTGGGAAGCAATCCCCGCACAGGTTACACAAAACCCGTGTGATTCGGTACTTTTGGCGGGCGCACCTTCCAGACCGGAGCGGCTGGGCGGGGCCGGATCACCTCTGTGGAAATCTGCTCAGGACAGCGGGCGGTGCTGATACAACTCCACCATGCGGCGCAGAAAGCGCAGGCCCGGTGTGAGGCTGTTGTGCTGCACCCACTCGTCTTCGCGGTGGGCATTGCCGCCCCGGTATACGCCCACTGCAATGGCAGGCAAGTCGTGTGGCACGGCGGCGTTGGCATCGGTGCTGCTGGAGGCAAGGCGCAGATCCATACGGCCTTCGCGGGCGGCTTCGTGGGCCATGTCTAGCAGGGGGCCGGAGCGCAAGTCACCGCCCGGACGGTCTCCGACACGCTCTAGACGCACATTGACGCCCGCTTCCCGCGCCGCGCTGTGCAGCACGCCCTGAGCGCGGGTATCGAGTTCGGCCAGAGCCTTGGCATCCAGCGAACGCAGATCAAGGAGCAGCTCGGCGTTGGCCGCAATAGAATTGACGCTGTTGCCGCCCGACGCGAGGCCCACATTCAGCGTGGTGCGCGGCGTATTGGGCCGGTGCAGGGCGTACAGGCCCGCGATGGCGAGGCCCAGCGCGTGCAGCGCACTCGGAGCCTGATCGCCCCACGAGTGGCCCCCCGGCCCGATAAACGTGGCCCGGTAGCGCCGCACGCCCACCGCCCGCGTGACCGCGATGCCCAAGTAGCCGTCTACCGCCACGAACGCGCCCAGCGAAGCCCGGTGTCGGGCCAGCAGATGCTTCGCGCCGCGCAGGTCTCCTAACCCTTCTTCTCCGACGTTGGCCGCCACCCACAGGGGCCGCCGCAGGGCCACCGGTTGCGCCGCGTACCCGGCCAGCAGCGCCGTGACCACCGCGAGGCTGGCGCTGTTGTCGCCCACCCCCGGCCCCACCAGCCGCGTTTTTTCGTCGCGCACGGTCACGTCGGTGCCTGCCGCGAACACCGTATCCAAATGGGCCGCCAGCAGCAGCGCGGGCTTTCCCTCGGTGCCGGGCGGCGTGATGCGGGTCAGGACATTGCCCACTTCATCGCGCTCGCAGGCAAACCCCAATTCTTCCCACAGCTGGGTCATCAGATCGGCCCGCGCCCCCTCATCGAAGGTGGGGGCAGGCGTCTGCGCTATGCGCGGGAGGTACGACAGAGGCATTAGGGGCGATTCTAGCGGGTGCGGGCGCAAAAACAGTAAGCCGCGTGGTCAGGCGTTGGGGGTTGCTTTAGATGTGGGAGCAGGGAAGGAAGGCGGGGAGGGTCAGGTTGAGATTCTGGGGAACCCCCCCAGTCTGCTGCGCAGCCAGCCCTCTTAAGGGGAACGCAACAGCTTGTGTCCCCACCTCTCCTGCGGAGCTTTGCAAGTCTAAGGGGGGGCGTTGCGTCAGCAACGGGGGGGTTCACCTTCCAACGTACCGCGCCAACGCAAGCAAAACCCCCAACCACACGGGCTGGGGGCAAATGTGATTGGACTTTATCGGCGCAGCATCTTGCTGCCGATCATGGCGGCGAGGCCCACCAATCCGGCTTTCACCATCGGGTTGCCGAGCATGCCGCCCTGACCGAACGCAGCTTCCAGCGGGCTGCGGCCATCTTGCGCTGGGGCCTGCGCGGTGCGGGTAAAGGCGTCGGCGAGGTCGTTGGGATCGTCGGCCCGCACGCTCTGCACGGGGTTGGCGTTGCTCTGCACAATCGCGTCGCCCATCTGCTGGCGCTGATCAGGGGTCATCTGAGACATGTAGCCGCGCAGCAATTCGTCGCGCTCCTGTGGGGAGGCGTTTTGCAGGTAATCCTGAATGTAGGCGGCGGCTTCCTGCGGGCTGACCACACCGTCGGCGTTGGTGTCGCGGGGATCAAGGCGGGCCATCTGCTCGTGACGGTCTTTTTGTTGAAAGAACATGGTGAAACCTCCTGAGGAAGTGCGGCGGCGTGGTCGGCAGGTTGCCGAGCGGCACGGCACCAACAAACTGTGTGCGCTCCTTACGCTACGGAGCCGCCCGGTCAAATGGGTGAGGAGACACTAAGTGTAGGCTTTACAGCGCCTGAAGCTCGCGTGGGGTCGGCCAGCCGGAGACGGCGCACCTGCGCCAGTTCACCATCCCCGGCACAAGTGCTCAAAACTCAGTAAGAGGGACAATTCGGCGCTCTGCACGGCGCTAGAGTGACAGGCGTATGCGTTCTCTCGTCCTGATCGGTCATGGTTCCCACCTCAACGGCGAGTCGGCGGGCGCGGTCTACCGGTACGCCGAACTGATTCGCGAGCGCGGCCTCTTTGATGAAGTGGTGGAAGGGTACTGGAAAGAAGAACCCTCTCTGCGGCAAGTGCTGAAAACTACTGCCAGCACGGATGTTACGGTCATTCCCATGTTCATCAGCGAGGGGTATTTTACCGAAACGGTGATCCCGCGTGAGATGGGGTTAGGCCACCAAGGGCCAGTGCCGCCCGAAGGCGTAGCCCGCGTGCTGGGCGGCAAAACCGTGCGCTATACCCTGCCCTACGGCGTGCATTCCAGCATGGCCGACGTGATTCTGGAGCGGGCGCGGGAAGCCCTGCCCGATCTGGGCGATGAAGGCACGCCGCCCACCGCCTTGGTGGTGCTGGGCCACGGCACGACGCGCAACGAAAACAGCAACCGCGTGGTGTACGAAAACGCCGAGCGGCTGCGGCACACGGGCCTGTTTTCGGAAGTGGAAGCCCTGTTTTTGGATGAAGACCCCAAGGTGGGCCTCTGGCCGGAGCGGGTGCGTGCGCCGCGTGTGGTGGTGGTGCCCTTCTTTGCCTCCGAGGGCTGGCACACGCTGGAAACCATCCCCGAAGATATGGGCCTGACGGGGGCCGTGACCGTCTTTCCCCAGAACCCACACGGCACGCAGACCGTGTATTACGCCCGCCCAGTGGGCACGCACGCCCGCATTGCCGAAGTGATTTTGCAACTGGCCGAGGAAGCACGCGGCACGGGCGGACGCGGCGGCGACGAAGACCGGCTGCATGCCCAAGCGTGGGCCGCCTTTATGACGATGGCGCGGCGCGGGATGCGTGTGGGCGAAGTGATGATCACGCCGCAACTGGGCATGTTCGAGGTACGCCACGCCCTTGATGAGGGCATTCCCGGCGGCGACCTGACCACCACCGTGACGCCCGAAGGCCTGCGCGACCACACCCGGCGCGACGAGGGCGGCCACCACCGCCCGGTGCATACCCTCCGCAATCTGCCGCGTGGCTGGCGTGCTGTGCTGAGCGAAACCGATTTGCCCCGCGCCATGCACGCGCTGTATCCGGCGATTGTGGAAGAAGGCTACGCGCACCAGCAACACGCGCTACGGGCCACGCCCTGGGCCACTACCGCCCGCCGCCAAACCGGGATTTATGCCAAGGTGCAAAAAGCCACGCCGGAACAGGTGGAGCATGTGGCCGAGGACGTGTGCAGCGGGTGCCTCCGCACGCGCCTGTGGGCCTCAGAGCAGTTGCCGCGCACCTTCTTCGACGGTGTACCGGGGGCCATTCCGTGCGCCGAAGCCTGCACCTACCTGGTGGCCGAAGTGCGCGAAGAAGTGAGTGGCAAGCGGGGGAGCGGGTCAGGGCATAGTCACTGAGCAGGAATAGACCGAAACTGTGGTCAGAACTGGAGAGGAGAGGCGCTGAGGAATTGGGCCCCTCCTCTCCCGGTTTTAGCCCAACTCGTGGTACTGGCCCCGGAAATACACCAGCGGATCGTCGTCGGTGTAGCGGGCGTATTCCACGAAACCGAGGTACAACGTATGGTCGCCCGCCACGATCACTTCATGCTTGCGGCACACCAACTGGGCAATACAGCCGCCGATCAGGGGCAGGCCTTCATGCTCGAACCACGGCACACTTTCTTCGGGGCCGGGGCGTCCGGCAAAATGGTCGGAAAGGTGGCGCTGGGTGCTGCTCAGCAGATTCACGCCGAAGCGGGTGGTTCCTACGCGGCCCAAGACTTCGTGCATGTGGGCGCGGTGATCCACGCTGACCAAGATCAGCGGCGGCGTGAGGCTGACCGACACGAAGGCGCTGGCTGTCATGCCCCGGCGCTGCTGGCCGTCTAGCGTGGTAACGACGGTGACGCCGCTGGCAAATCGCCCCAGCGTCTGGCGGAATTCAAACGGCGTCAGGCCACCTTCGGCCTCTGCATTCGGAAGGGTCATGGGGGGAGTGTAACGCGGCAGGCAGGTGAGTTTAAGAGGGGAAGCTCAGGGCTGAGCGGGTGTAACCACGGGTGCAATCTTTGCAGGTGGCAGCGCCGGAACAGGTTGGAGATCGCGCACCAGCAGGTTGGGCAGGCGCACCACGCCGCGTGCAGGGATGGTATCCACCCAGCGCTGCCCACTCACGCGGATTTCGGTGCTGCCTGCCTTAAGGCCCGCAAAGCCGTAATACCCGTTGCCGTCGGTGAGAGAGCGGGCCACCACTTCGCCGCCTTGCAGGGCTTCTACCACGCGGTTGCCCAGCACCGGAACGCCCGTGACCCGGCCCAGCAACCCGCGTGTAGTGGGTGGGCTGGCGGCCCAGCGAGTGGGCACGTTCAGCGCGGCTCCGGGGGTGGTCAGTAGGGCGCGGATGACCTCTAGACCTTGCGCGGTGGTCGATTTTCCGCCGTACACGTCCACGGTGGGGGTGCGGTAGGAGTAGCCCACCCAGCCCAGCCCGGAATTCACGGCGCGGGCGGCCTGTGCCGCGATGACCGCTGGAGAATTCAGGTAGAGCGCCGTGCCCACCGCCAGTTCGGCCTGACCGCCATCAGCGCGGGGGCGCATGGACGCGGCAAAAGCGTTCCAGCCGTCAAACCACGAGGCTTGGTCGGCCACGCCGTCGCGCTTGTAGTTCATCAGCACGTTCAGGTCGATCAGGCCGTCGCGCATCCACGTGGGCCAGTCTTGCAGCACGTCGTTGTAGGTGCGGGTGCGCCGGAACGACACCAGATCGCCCGCACGCGGCGGTTGCAGGTAGGTGATGGTGGCTGCACTGACCCATAGGTTGGAGCGCACGGCCTTCACTTCCAGCGCGGTGCGGCGCACGAGGGCCGTGACCTGATCGCGCTTCCAGTCCAGCCACGCGGGATCGGCAGAGGCAGGAATGCCCGTGGCCCCGGTTTCGGCGTTGAAGCGGGCGATGACTTTGGGATCGTAGCCCCAGACGCCGCCGTCGGGGTAACGGATTCGGTCTAGCTGAATGCCGTCTACGGCGTAGTTTTTGACCAGACTGACCACGCCCGCCACCATGTAGTCGGCGGCGGCGGGAATGCCCGCGTCCAGCCACGCATCGCTGCCTTCCAAGTAGGTGCCGTCGGGGCGGCGGGAATACCACGACTGCGCCCCCATGTTCGGCCCGTGCGTGCGCGAAATATGCGCCGGATTGCTGTTGGGCACGGCAGCGTTGGCAACTCCGGTGACGCTGGCCCACGCGATCACGCGCATACCACGCGGCTTGGCCAGCCGGATCACGGCTTCCAGCGGGTCGAAGCCCGGTTGCAAGTCGGCGTCGGTGATGACGGGCAGGCTGGAGCGGCGGCACAGGCAATCGGCGCGGCGAATGGCCTGCACGAACAGGGTGTTGATGCCCATTTTGGCGGCGGCGTCCACCATGCGCCGCACCTGCGCCGAGGTTTTCAGGCCGGGCCCGAAGGCATCTATCCACAGCCCGCGCACGCCGACGCCTGCAGTTGGCGTGGGTTCGGCAGTCACCGGAACAGGCTGTTTGGGCGCGTCTGTAGGGACAGTGAGGGGGCCAGCCGGGGAGACAGCGGGCAGAGCAGGCACGGGCGCTGGAGTTGCCGGGGGAACGGTCAGCGCCCCCTCGGCACTGGGCAGCACCAACGCCAGAGAGAGGACAAGGGCGGCGGCGCGGCGCGGGAGTTGGAAGGGGGGCATAGGTTCGGCGCTCAGGCTAGCGCACCGCTGCTGGGCAAGCATGAAGAGCCGGGGGTGTGCGCTCGGGGGGCGGCAGGACTGGACAGATTCCTGCACACGCCTTCTGAAGTTCCGTGATAGCTTACCGACAAGTCAATTACAGGAGGTAGTTCCATGAAACGAATCGCATTGATGGCCGCCGTCAGCACCCTCGCCCTTTCCGCCTGCAACCAGCCCAACGTGGTGGGCACCAGCGTCAGCAAAAACTTTGCAGGTCAGCTGAACACCACGGCTGCGAGTGGCTACACTGCCGCCGCCGGAACGGCCGTGTACGTAGACGTGACGGGCGGAGACCGCCGCACTGTGCTGACGGCCACCGGCCTGAAAGCCAAAACCGACTACATCGCCCACTTTCACTCCAAGGGCACGGCCACCGGCAGCACCAACGACTGCACGTCGGGCGGCCCTGTGGTGGGCGGACTCATCGGCGGCGCTTCCTTTACCAGCGACGCCGACGGCAAGCTGACCATCAAGGGTTTTCAGGCCACCGCAGACCTGAAAGACGCCGCCTACATCAACATTCACGAGAGCGCCACGCCCAGCGTGATTCCTCTGTGCGCCGACATCTGATACGGATTCCGACTGAATCCTTCTCTTTTGAGATTCAATCCGAGCGGACTGGCACAGCACGAAGTGAGCGAGTAGAAAAAAGTACGGGCTACGCGATATGGAGCCGCAAGCGGTGAAGTTCCGATTGTGGAGGAATCAAGCGGAGTCCGTATGAACCCGGCGAAGTAATGCACGAGCGGGAAGCAAGGCACACAGCCAAGCTTCCCGCTCCTCTTGCTGCGATCAGACCTCGCCCACTTCCTCATCGTCGCCGTCGGTTTCCGCCACCACAGGCGCGGGGTTGCGGTTTTTACCTATTTCGCGCACGCGGCCCGAAAATCTGCCTTTTATTTCCTCGTACATGGGGTGGGCACGGATGTCGGCAGGACGGCCAGACGCAGCCTTGAGGGGCGTGGCCTTCGGTTCTGGCGGCGTCAGCTTGAGCGCAGGGTCGGGGCGCGTCGTCGGGGCCGGGCGTTCGGGCATGAAGGAGGCGTAGGGCGCGTCGTCCAATGAGGGCGGAGCGGCGTTGGCCTGCGCCCTCGCAGCCTGAGCCGGACTGTCCTGAAACTCGCCGCCCACATCGCCCCAGTCGGGTTCCTCGGTAATAGCCTCCACGATATACAGCTCGCGGCTGGCCCCCACAGGCGTGATTCTGTCGCCGCCTCCTGCATCGCTGGGCGCGGGCGGCGCATCGGCGGCGTGTTCGGCCTCCCAAGGCGCGGGAGAGGCGGTGGGCAGCGGCGCGGCGGCCACATCGTCGGGGCTGGAACGCTGCGGAGGACGCTGGGCCTGGGCGCGGGCTGGCGCGGGGGCAGCAGCGGGCGGTTCCATCGTGGCAACTGGGGCAGCACGGGGCGCGGAAGCCGGGGCCGGAGCTGAATTGACCGGGTCTATCGGCGCAAACTCTGGCCCCCGGTTGCTGCTGGCTGGGTTGCTAGGGGTTGGGTTGCTGGCCGGGCGCTGGCTGCGCGTGGGCTGGAAGGCGGGCACTTCGGAAGCGGGCGGAATGGCGGGCGTTGGAGTGGAGGCAGGAGCTTTGGCGCGGGCTGGAGCCGGAGTCGAAACAGCCTGAGCCACTGCGCCAGTGCCCATTGCCCCAGTATTTATTCCACCAGCGCCCATCTTCTGCCGCTTCGTGCCTTCCGGCGTCACCAATTCAAACGCCACCGGGCCGAAGACCCGCAGCACCAGCGCGGCCAACTCATCGTATTTGCTCACCACTTGCTTGGCATGAAAAGCGTTCTTATCGTCGTAAGTCAGGCTGACAAATCCAGCTTCGGCATGCGTGCGGGCAGGCTTCAGAAAGGCCCGGAGTTGCATGCTGGCCTGCCGGGTCACCTCGGCCCAACTGCCCTGCAAGGCGGCTGGCGCGGGGGCCTCCAGATCGCCCGATTCCAAGTCATTGAGCGCCGCATTGACGGCTTCGCGCACAGGCGTCGGCCCCGGATTACGGCGCGCCCCCGGATCGAAGTCGGCCACCGCAGGGCCGGAAGCCGCCGCCCGCGCTCCGCCCGCTTTCAGGCCCGCCAATTCCTTTTCCAGACGGTTCAGGCGTTGGGTCACGTCGGTGGGAACGGCGGCAGAGGTTTGGGTGCGCCCCGCGTTGGCCCCAGCATTGCTGCCCCCAGCGTCGGCGGCCAACAGCGCGTGTGTGAGGGCGAGTTCTAGGCTCAGACCATCGGCGGAGCGGGCGAAGCGGGAATCTTGTTCATCGAGCGCGGCTTGCAGCTTCAGCAGCCGGGGCACGTCTGCGCCGTCCATCTTCTCGCCGCCCAAGCCCAGTTCGGCGTGCAGGGCCAGCCCGAAGGCGGCCACCAAGCCCTCGACTACCGTGCGGGCCGCGAATCCGTCGCGGTAAAGCTGGCCTGCGCCCTGAATCGCGCCGCCTGCATCGCCCAACATCAGGGCCGAGGCGATGCCGCGCACGCGCTCGCTGGGGGGCAAGCCCAATGCATCTTCTACCGCCGCCCGCGTGACCGCCGTGCCCGCCGCCAGCATCCGTTCCAGCAAGCTTTCGCCGTCGCGCATGGCTCCATCGGCCAAGCGCCCGATCAGGTGCAGGGCGTCCGCGTCGGCGTTCATGCCTTCCTTCTGGGCCAAACCTGCCAATTTCCCGGCAATTTCTTCAGGCGTCAGGCGGCGAAAACGGTAGTGCTGGCAGCGGCTCAGAATGGTGGGAATAATCTTTTCCGGCTCGGTGGTGGCCAGAATAAAAATAACGTGGCTGGGCGGCTCTTCCAGCGTTTTGAGCAGCGCGTTGAAGGCGTTGCGCGTCATCATGTGCGCTTCGTCGAGAATGTAGATTTTTTTGCCGCCACGCATGGCCGCGAGGCCCACCTTCTCGCGCAAATCGCGCACGTCGTCTACCGAATTGTTGGAGGCCGCGTCGATTTCCAGCACGTCGGGATGGTTGCCGCTTCTGACGCTCAGGCACGATTCGCACTCGCCGCACGGCTTAGGCAGTGGCCCGGTGCAGTTGGCGGTCATGGCGATCAGGCGGGCGGTGGTGGTTTTGCCCACGCCGCGCGGCCCCGAAAACAAGTAAGCGTGCCCCACCCGGCCCTGTTCCAGCGCAGCTTTCAGCACATCCTTGACATGTTCTTGCCCCACCACTTCATCCCAACGAATAGGCCGCGCCCGCTGATAAATGGCGCTCATCGGGGGGCCTCATCCGGGTTGAATCCCGTCTGTCTGGAATTCAGTCCGGTCAGTTGGACGGAGGCCGTATCAGCGGGGGCATCTGGAGTGTGGAGTGTGGGGTGTGGGGCAAGGCTCAGGGCCGAGATTGGCCCCAGCAGGCGGCGTTTTTCTTCTGACCACAGACCACGTTGCACTGACCCTTGCCCCCACAATTCATTCACCTGCACAGTCTAAAGCGGGGCGGCGGCGGGCGGGGTGAGGTAGGCGGGATTGGGCGGAGAGGCGGAAGGTGAACCCCCCGTTGCTGGCGCAACGCCCCCCCCTTAGACTTGAAAAGCTCTGCAGGAGAGGGGAGGACAACAGCTTTTACCCTCCGCCTTCCATCACGGAAACCCCCGGCCTGCCCCTCTACACTCAACCCGTGAACGCCGCCCTAGCCCAACAAGCTCTTCCCATTCCCGCCGTGCAACAGGCGCTGCTGACGTGGTTTGACCAGCATGGGCGGGCGCTGCCTTGGCGCTTGGGCGAAGAAGGTGCACGCGATCCGTACCGTGTCTGGGTGGCCGAAATCCTGCTTCAGCAAACGCAGGTGGCGCGGGGGTTGGTGTATTACGAGCGGTTTCTGACGGCGTTTCCGAGTGTAGAGGCGTTAGCCGAAGCACCTATAGACGCCGTGCTGAAGGCGTGGGAAGGCTGCGGCTACTACGCCCGCGCCCGCAATTTGCACAAAGCGGCGGGCATGATGGTGGCGGGCGGCATTCCCAGCACCTATGCGGGGTGGCTGGCCTTGCCGGGAGTCGGGCCGTACACGGCGGCGGCAGTAGCTAGCCTCGCCTTCAATGAGGGGCGGGCCGTGAACGACGGCAACGTGCGGCGCGTGCTGGCGCGGCTCTACGGCGAACGCCTGCCCACTGAACCTTGGGTACAGGCGCGGGCCGACGCTTTGCTCGACCTCAGCCGCCCCGGAGCCTTCAACGAAGCGGTGATGGACTTGGGAGCCACCATCTGCACGCCCAAAGCGCCCCGTTGCAAGGTGTGCCCGCTGGCCGCGTGGTGTGAGGCGCGGGCCAGTGGCGAGCCGACAGCTTTTCCGGCTCCCAAAGTTCGGGCAGCGGTGCGGGATGTGGGGGCGGTGGCCGTCCTGATCGGCAACGAGCAACACGCTGTGCTGGAACGCCGCGAAGGAGCCTTGCTGGGCGGTCTAATGGGCTTGCCGTCTGAACTGCGGGAGCCGGATGAGGCGGGTGCAAAAGCTTTGGCCCGCCTATGCGCCCGCCTAAACGCCACGCCGGGGGCTTTGCTGGGCACAGTTACGCACAGCATGACCCACCGCCGCATCGTGCTGGACGTGTACGCCGCCCAATCAGGGCAGGCCCGGACGCCCGTGCAGGACGCCGCCCTGTCGCGGCTGGATCACAAAGCGTTGGGGCTACTGGCAGCGCGGCGGGGATCGTTGTTTGGGGTGGAATGAAGAGACAAAGAGAACGTCGCAGCGTGAGCCACGACGTTCTTTCAGTTCAGAGAAGGAAAGTCTCGCGTTCTCCCCTACCCCCCCGCCACCCAGCGCCCGGCGTTTAAGCTGAGGCTGGCTTCGTCGCGGGCGCGGGCCAGTCGCCAGCGGCCCTGCGCGTCTTGCTGGGCCACCCACGCAAAGGCGCTGTCTTTGGCGCTCAGATGGCGCAGGCCGAGGGCGCTGGCCTGATCCAGCAGGCTCGCCAGTTGCACGGCTCCGGCGTCGTGCACGCCTTCTACAATGACGCCGCCGCCCACCAGCCAGGCGTCGTTGGGGCGTGGGGACGCAGACGCGGAGGCCGGAAGTGCCGCTTCCATTCCGAACGCACCGCCTTCTCCACCCGTCCCTCCACCGAAGTCGAACACGTCCAGCAAGCCGCTCAGGGCATCGGCCCCAAAAGTAGAGGTGACTTCCTGCGCGGCGCGGTATTCGGCGCGGGCTTCTTGCAGCATGGCTTCGGCGTCGGCCAAGGTCTGGGCGTAGTTGTCGCGGGCATCGGCAGACATCGGGCCTAGACGGCGCTGGGCACGCAGGCTCTCGGCCAAACGGCCAAGACGCTGGGTGGTTTCTCCGGCCAAATGGCGCACCGTATCGTATTCGTTCACCACGTGGTCGGCGCGGGCGTCGAAATCCTCGCGTTGCTGGGCAGCCTCGCCCATCCGGCGTTCCAGCAGCGTCCAGAGGTTGGCCGGGTCGACGTCCTCGCCGCGTGCCAGTGCAGCGCGGGCGGCCTCCAGTGCGGGGGCCAAGTCCATGTCTGCGCCCGGAACGTCGCGGGCGGCACGTTCCACGTCCATCAGTTCGCGCTGGCGCTCCAGCAGCAGTTCTGCGGCGGCCTGATCGAGGTCTGGGCTGGTCAGGGCGTTCAGGGTGGCGCTCAGTTCGCGCAGCTCGTCGGTGGCCAGTCCGCCGCCCGATAAGGTCATGCGGGCCACGTCCAGTGTCAGGCGGGCGGCCTGCACCGACGCCGTATTGGGCAAACCGGCAATCTGGGCGGCAATGGTGTCCAGTTCGGTCTGTTGCACCCTCAACGCCGCGTCACGGGCCGCTTCCAGTTCGGCACGCCAAGCGTCAACGGCTTCGGGCAGGAGCGAGCCGCCGTGCTGCTGGTTCTTCAATTTGCTGTGGCGGGCGTCTAGGTCGGCGCGGGCGTGCAGCAGCGGCCCAAACTCGCGGCCCAGATCGGCCAGTTGGCGGGCCGCGTGTTCCTGTTCCAGCGCCAGCACCCGCGCCTGCACCTCGGCCTGCATCTCGGCAGACACCGCCGCCTGTTGGGGCGCGTCTCCCAGACTTTCGGCGGTCAGGGTCTGCACCACCGAAGATTCCAGTTGCTTGCGCAGTTTGAAGGTGATATTGCGGGCGCGTTCCACCTCGGCGGGCAGCAGCGTGCCCTGCTTCTGGGCGTCGGCCAGCTGCGTGATCAGGTTCTCCAAGCGGCGCACGTCTTTGCCGCCCATCGCCTCTACGCGCCGGAAGGTCGCCTGCAATTCGGCCAAATCCTGCGCCTGAGACACCAAACCTTCTTGCAGGCGGCGCTCCATGCGGGCAATCAGGTCTTGGCCTTCTTGCACCAGCAAGGCGGTGTCTTTGCCCGCCTCTTCTTCTTGCCGCGCCACGCCCAACAGGCCGCGCAACCGCTGGGCTTCGGGCCAGTCGAAGTACAGCCCAAAGCGCTTGGCCCCCTCTTCCAGTTCGGCCACGCCGCTCTCTGCAAAGCTGGGCAGCGCCCGCTCCTGCGTGGTCTTAGACAACTGCTCGATCACGTCCGACACGCGCCGTTTGGCCAGAGCCGCCGGGACACTGAGCTGCAAGCGCTTAAACACCTCGCGCTTCAGAATGTCTTCCATGGTCGCGGCGTCCAGCCGTTCCGGGGTGGTGTTGCGGGCATGTGCGGCGTCCAGAACAATGCGTTCCAGGGCGCGGGGCGACACCAGGTCACCCAACATCCGCACGGGCAGGCGGTGCAAGGCGGAAGAACTCATAGGCTCAGCCTACTGCCGCGCCCCAACGCTGTCTTTGCAGCATTCGTCATTACGGATACAGTCATTGCAGATACGGTCATTACAGATCTCGTCTTAGCATCGGCCGTCAGCAGGGCGGCCTGCCGCGTCTGCCTCATACTTCTTCATCCCAGTCGAGGCTCTGGTGGGTGGCATTTTCGGCCACCGTATGCTTGCCGATCAGTCCGAATTGTTCGCACAATCCCCGGAATCCGAAGGCAGTCAGGCCAATCGCCAGCGCACTGGTCAGCGCCCACAGCGGCAGCCCATACGCGCCCTGCGTGAGGGTGAAATTGGTGGCCGAGCGCAGGAAGCCCACGCCCGCCGCGTCGCCGATAGCGCCCAGAAGTCCCATCAGCCCTTCTAGCAATAGGGGCAGCAGCAGCAGCACCAGCCCTCCGGCAATGGCCCGCCAGTAGGTATTGCGGCCCCCGAACGCGAGGTTCAGCAGGTACAGCGGCACGAAGGCCAGCAGCGCCAGCAGCGCAAAAATGCCCACCCGCAGCCAGCCGCCAAACGAACGGGCCACGCCCGCCGACGCCGCGTTCAGGGCGCTGACAGGCTCTCCGGCCACCCGCCGCTCCAGATTACCCACCTCGCCGATCAGGGCCTGAATATCGGTGGGCCGCAACGCCTGCCGGTCTTGTGCAGCGGTCAGGTCTTGCACCAGATCGCTGTAGCCGCTGTCGCTCCGGACGGCCTCGGGGGTACGGGCGAGGGCCGAGTTGGCCGCACTGAGCGCCGTGCGAACGGTGGGGCCGTCGGCGTGGCTGGCGGCGTTCAGCGCGCGTCCGAGTGCGCCGTACACGCCGTCCATGCCCTGCGCCGTCCCGCTCTGAGCCGCCCCACCCAGTGCCGCCCCGTTCTGCCCCGTCTGCGTGCCCTGCGAACCTTGTGCAGCAGGCGTCGGTGCAGGATCAACAGGGTCAGGGTCGGCAGCCGGGGTGGCAGGAGGAGGCAGGGGCGTAGAGGGCGGCGGGGTGCTGACCGTGCTGGCCGCCGTGACCAACGAACGGTTCAGGCTCGCCGTACCGCTACGGAGCGCGGTCAGGGACTGGCCCAACGCCGCCGTATCACCCGCCGTCAGTTGCCCGAGGGCATCGGTAAATTGCGTGACGGTGAGCGTGCCCACGCCCTGCGCGTTTTGCACCACCGTAAACCAGCCGGTAGCCCGCGCCAGATTCAGATAAGCCGCGCCGCTGCGAACCGGGCGGGCCGCCGCGAGGGCCGCGCTGACATTCTGGGCCGCCGAACGCTGCAACCGCCACGCCACGCGCTCCAGTCGTCCGGCCCGCGCGTCGGCGGTCAGGGCCTGCGCGCCCGCCGCACTCAGGCCAAATTCACGCGCCAGTACCCGCAGCTGGGCGTCCCCGTTGGCAGACGCGCCCGCCAGCAGGGTCAGGGTCTGGTCTTGCAGGGCGCGGCGCATCAGGCCACGTGCCAGCAAAATCTGCGCCTGCACTTCGGCGGGGGTGCGGGCCAGTGCGGCGCGTGCGCCCGTCAAGGCGTCGCTGATGCCGCCCGCGATCTGGCGGTTGCGTAGCGTCGGATCAAGCTGCTTCATGGCTTCGGAGGCCCGGTCTAGCTGCGTGAGTGCCGCCGCCGCGCTGGTATTCCGCGCCTCGTAGGCGGCGTCTAGGCTGCGGGCAACGGCGTTGTATGCTCCCAAGTCTTGTGCGCCAGCCGTGCCCAGCACCGCCAGAAGCAGAGGGCCAGCGACGGGGGCAAAGGCTTTCGGCCAGCCACGCGGCCCACCCAGCCCGGAACCCGGCTTCACGCTCACAGCGCCACCTGAATCTGACTGAGTTCGGTTAACAGGCGGCCCACATTCACTTGCGGCCCGGCCACCACCGCTACGCAGTACTGGCCGAGCGGCCTCATGCACACCGTTTGACCGCCCAAGTCCGCCGACATCAGGGTCAGGGCGCGTTTTTGAAACAGCAGGGCCGTGGCCGCCACCACACCGCTGAGTCCGGCGGCGTCCCGCAGCGCCCGCACGCGCAACACCTCGCCTGTGGAGCGGCAGACCATCACGCCCATCACGCCCTGCATGCGGGCAAAGTCCAGAATCACATCGTCCTGACCGCTGGTGGTGCCCAACTCATAGACGCGCACGCCCACCGGCCCGGTGTAATCGGGGTCGTCGAACTCGAAATCGTCTGCATTGAGGTCGTAGGGTTCTTGCCAGTGGGTACCGGTATTCGTCATGGCTGCTCCCTCGTCCCACATCGCCACCGGAATCGTTTCAGAAAACAGGGTGGGCGCTTTGGGGTACTGCACTTCTAGTCGGCTGGCAAGCGCCCTCAGCTCGGCGCGGGCGCGGGCCTGAGGCAACACCACGGACAACCGGTTCAGCAGCGGCCCCGACAAGACCCGCTGCATCTCTAGGGCACTGACGCCTTCCGAGGTCAGGTTCTGTTCGCGCAGCGCGGCCCGCAGCATCGTTTCGGCAGCACGTTCAGAAACGCTGCCCGCAAGGGCACGCACAATCATGGAGTACACGGCGTTCGTCATGGAAAGAACCTCAGAGGAAGGGGTGGGGAAAGGACAGGAACCAGTGTCAGGCGAGGCTGGACGGTTTGTAACTGCGCCGCATCAGCAGAAGGAAACACCCTGAGCGTCAATTCCGTCCGGAGCGGCACAAGTGAGCAACGTGAGAAATCCTCACGCGAGTATAGGTGCGTCCACCTTACATTTTTGTCTCACCAGCGGCACTTTTAGAGCATTTATCACAAAGAATCGAGCTCCCGTTCTGCGGATTGCCTCCAAGTCTAGCTGACCGGTGAAGCAGCGCTTCAGCTCGCTGCGGCCTGTGCGTCTGCCCGAACCGGACGATCCCCCACTCCGCGCCCTACACTGTTTGTCATGTCCACGACCCTCTCGGCCCGCCTGAGTACTGAACTTTCTGCCCTGAGAGACAGTGGCCTGCTGATTCGCCCCCGCGTGCTTGAAGCCCCGCAGCGTGCCCGCACCCGCGTGGACGGCGTGGACGTGGTGAACCTCGCCAGCAACAATTACTTGGGCTTTGCCGACCACCCCGACATCAAGGCGCGGGCCGCCGAGTACTTGCAGACTTGGGGCGCGGGTGCGGGGGCCGTGCGAACCATCGCCGGAACGCTGCAAATCCATGAAGACTTCGAGACGCAACTGGCCGCCTTCAAGCACACGGGCAGTGCGCTGGTGCTGCAAAGCGGCTTCACGACCAATCAGGGCGTGCTGGGCACCCTGCTGCAACCCGGCGACGTGGTGGTCAGCGACGAACTGAACCACGCCAGCATCATTGACGGGTTGAGGCTGACCAAAGCCACCAAAAAGATTTACAAGCACAGCGACCCCACCGACCTAGACCGCGTGCTGAGTGAAAACGACACCGAGGGTCTGAAAATGGTGGTCACAGACGGCGTGTTCAGCATGGACGGCGACATCGCCCCGCTGGACGAACTGGTGGCAGTGGCCCGCAAACACGGCGCGGTGACGTATGTGGACGACGCGCACGGCTCAGGTGTGCTGGGCGCAGACGGACGCGGCACGGTGCATCATTTTGGGCTGGAGGGTGCAGAGGACGTGATTCAGGTGGGCACGCTGAGCAAGGCGTGGGGCGCGGTGGGCGGCTACGCGGCGGGTCACGGCGACCTGCGCCAACTCCTCATCAACCGGGCGCGGCCCTACCTGTTTTCGACGGCCCAGCCGCCTGCGGTGGTGGGTGCGTTGGCGGCGGCCCTCGAACTGGTGGTGCGCGACCCCAGCCTGATGGAGCGCCTGTGGAGCAACACGCGCTACTTCAAGGCAGAGTTGGCGACGTTGGGCTTTGACACGATGGGCAGCCAGACGCCCATTACGCCCGTGCTGTTTGGCGAACCGGAAGCCGCGTTCGAGGCCAGCCGCCGCCTGCTTACAAAAGGGGTCTTTGCCGTGGGACTAGGCTTTCCCACTGTGCCGCGAGGACTGGCCCGCATTCGGAACATCGTCACTGCCGAACACACCAAAGAAGACCTCGATTTCGCGCTGGGAGCCTATCAACGGGTGGGCAAGGGCTTGGGCATCATCGGGGCATGAGCGCCCACCCCCTCAACCACAGTCCAATCAGTTACCGCGTGCGGGCAGAGCTGGCATTGGCCGACTTGGGCAAGCTACGGGAAGCCGCGTGGGGCGGGCAGGATGACGGCTCTTGGTGGAAGCCCGTGCTGGAGCGCAGCCTGACTTGGGTCACGGCGCATGACGGCGCGGCGTTGGTGGGCTTCGTGAACGTGGCGTGGGACGGCGGCGTTCACGCTTTTTTGCTGGATACGACGGTTCATCCCAACTGGCAGAGGCGTGGGATCGGCACCCAACTGGTGCGCCGCGCTGCCGAGGCCGCCCGAACCGGAGCCACCCAGATTGGACAGGTGGAATGGCTGCACGTAGATTTTGAACCATACCTGAGCGAGTTTTACGCTGGGTGCGGGTTCCAGAGTACGGCGGCGGGCTTGCTCCGGTTGAAGTGAGCGGCGGAGGTGGTGAGTAGACCCCCCCGTTGCTGACGCAACGCCCCCCCTTAAAGGGGAGGACAGCTGCTTTTGCGCTCCCCTTGACTGGCGGGGGCTGGCTGCAAAGCAGACTGGGGGTTTTGCCGGGAACTTAGATTGCGGCTTGGCTCCCACCAAACGCTGCCGAGTCAGAGAGCCATAAATAAAGATCGGCGCGTTCAAGAATCCACACAGGGCCACACGCCCCCGCCCGCCGCGCCTATCATCAGGCCCATATGACTTCCCCGCCGTCCATGCCACCCGTCGGAGACAAGCAAGATAAAGGCGCGGGCGTGCAGGCCATGTTCGCTTCCATCGCGCCCCGTTACGACCTGCTGAACCGGGTGCTGAGCCTCGGTATAGACCGCTCTTGGCGGCGGGAGGCCACCCGCGAAGCCTTGGCGCTGAGCAACCCGAACGGTGCAGGCGCACGGGTGCTGGATGTGGCGACGGGCACGGCAGATTTCGCGCTGGAACTCAAAGCCACAGCGCCGGGGGCCGAAGTGATCGGCAGCGACTTCGTGCCCGAAATGCTGGCGATTGGCCGAGTGAAGGCCAAAGCCCGCCAGATAGACATCGTGCTGGAAGAGGGCGACGCCCTGAATCTGCCCTACCCCGACGCCAGTTTCGATGTGATTACCTGTGCGTTCGGCTTCCGCAACTTTGCCGACTATGCACGCGGGCTGGCCGAGTTTCACCGAGTCCTCACGCCGGGTGGCCGATTGGTCATCTTGGAGTTTCCGCCGCCGCGTGCGGGCCTGTTCGGGAGCGTGTTCCGCTTCTATTTCCGCCATATCCTGCCGCGGATCGGAGCGCTGGTCAGCGGGAATGCCGGGGCTTACACCTACCTGCCCGAAAGCGTGCTGGCCTTCCCCGACCCCGAACGCTTGGCAGGCCTGATGCGGGCCACCGGCTTCCACACAAGATTCAAGCTGCTGAGCGCGGGCATTGCGGCGATTCATGTGGGGGATAAGGGGTAGAGACAGGCTGCACGGGCGAACCCCCCATTGCTCCGCGATGCCCCCCTTGAGGTGAGGAAACAGCCCACGACCCCGCCACCCCACACCGTCCCCGCCCATCCATGTGAGGCCGTCGTCCACGCAGTGGGCGGGCCAATTCCATTTTGGAATGAACTGGCGATTCCGCTTCAGGCGAGGGATTCCGCCGAGTCTGAATGCGGCAAGATCAATCCTCCTCAGCGGAGCGTCACTCCCCATGCCCCCTTTGGGGGTAGGGGGCTGGGGGGTGGGGGATGCAAACGTGGGACAAGCGCAAAAAACCTATCGCCCTCCATGAGCCAAAGTGCTGCCCTCAGCCACCTAGCCCATGCCCCGCCGCCCCCGCATGTGCAAGGATTCAGGTCTGAGGTTCCCGCATGACCGACACCCCTACTCCCGCTGCAAATACGCCCACCATCACTGACATCGCCCTGCCCGAATTGGCCCTCGTGGCCCTGATCGGCGCGTCGTCGGCGGGCAAAAGCAGCTTCGCGGCGCGGCATTTCCTACCCTCGGAGGTCTTGAGCAGCGACGCCTTCCGCGCATTGGTCAGCGACGATGAGAACAGTCTGGAAGCCACTGCCGACGCCTTCGACAGCCTATTTTATATAGCGGGCAAGCGCCTGAGCCGGGGCCGCCTGACCGTGATAGACGCGACGAATGTGCGCCCAAATGACCGCCAAAAACTGGTGGACTTGGCGCGGGCGCATGACGTGTTTCCCGTAGCGATTGTGCTGGATTTGCCGCGCAGCACGCTGGAAGCCCGGCACGCGGCCCGCACAGACCGGGACTTTCCGGCGTCGGTCATCGTGCGGCAAGTGACCGAGCTAAGGCGTACCCTGCGCGGGCTGGGCAAAGAGGGGTTCCGGCACGTGTGGGCGCTGCGTTCGGAGGCGGAAGTAGACACGGCCCGCGTGCGGCGCGTGCCCCTGCACACCAATCGCCGCGAGCTGACCGGGCCATTCGACTTTGTTGGCGACGTACACGGCTGCCTGCCCGAACTGCGCGACCTGCTGGTAAAGCTGGGTTACGTGCCAGACGGCGAAAGCTTCACGCCGCCGCAGGGCCGCACTGCCATCTTTGTAGGCGATTTGGTAGACCGGGGGCCGGACAGCGTTGGCGTGCTGCGACTCGTCATGAACATGGTCAAGACGGGTGCGGCGCTGTGTGTCCCCGGCAACCACGATGAAAAGCTGAAGCGGGCGCTGGACGGCAAAGCGGTGCGGGCGCTACACGGCCTAGACGGAACATTGGCCGCACTGGAGGAGGCAGGCGAGGACTTTAAGCGGGAGGTCAAGACCTTCATCGAACGCCTCGTGAGCCACCTCGTGCTGGACGGCGGGCGGGTAGTCGTGGCGCACGCGGGCTTGCCGGAGCAGTATCAGGGGCGCAGTTCGGGGCGGGTGCGGAGTTTTGCGCTGTACGGCGACGTGGACGGCAGCAAAGACGAACTGGGCCTCCCGGTGCGCCGCGACTGGGCACGCAGCTACAAGGGCGCGGCGCAGGTCATTTACGGCCACACCCCGGTGGCCCGCCCGGTGTGGGTCAACCGCACCATCGACATAGACACCGGCTGTGCATTTGGCGGCAGACTGACTGCCCTGCGCTACCCCGAACAAGAGTTGGTCAGCGTGCCCGCCCATGCCCAGTACGCCGTGCCCCCGCGCCCGTTGGCCGAAGCTGAGGCCGAGGAGATCGCCGCCTTTGATCTCGCCACCTTCAGTCAGCCGGGGAAAATTCAGACCCGCACCTTCGGCGGAATCTTGGTGAAGGGTGGCGAGCGCATGGCCGCTGTAGAATTGTGGAGCCGCTTTGGCATAGAACCCGGCTGGGGCGTGTATTTGCCGCCTACCATGAGTCCGGTGGAAACCAGCAGCCGCACCAATTATCTGGAGCACCCCGCCGAGGCGTGGGCGTATTACCGCGCTCAGGGCGTAACAAACGTCATTTGCCAAGAGAAGCACATGGGCAGCCGCGCCGTGTTGGTGCTGGCGCGTACCGGGGAAGCGGCGCGGCGAGTCTTCGGAATAGAGGGTGCGCCAGACAGTACAGGCCGAATCTATACGCGCACCGGGCGGGCCTTTTTCGCTGGCGAGAAGACGGACTGGGAAGCTCCTGTTCTGGCCCGCGCCCACGCCGCCGCCGACGCTGCGGGCCTGTGGGAGACCCTGAAATCGGACTGGGCCGTGCTGGATGCCGAAATTTTGCCGTGGAGTTTGAAGGCCGGAGAACTGCTGCGCGGGCAATACGCCGCTGTAGGAGCTGCCGGGAATGCCGTGCTGCCCGCTGCCGCCGCTGTTTTGGCGGAGGCCGCAGAGCGTGGGCTGAACGTGACCGACTTGCAGACCAGCATCCAAGACCGTGCCGCCGCCCTGCACGCTTACCGCGAGGCCTACCGCGCCTATGTGCGCCGGGTCGAGGGCGTGGACGACGTACAGATTCGGCCTTTTCACCTGCTGGCATCGGAAGGAACGGTGCATACCGACAGGGATCATCTGTGGCATCTGAACACGCTGGGCAAACTGGCCGACGCTGATGCAGGGCTGTTTGGCCGCACCGATTTCCGCGTGGTGAACCTCAGCGATCTGGCAGCACTAGCCGACGCCGAAGCGTGGTGGTACGCCCTGACCGAATCGGGTGGAGAAGGCATGGTGGTCAAGCCGCTCACCTTTTTGGATGCCGAGAACCGCAGCCTGCAACCCGCCGTGAAAGTGCGCGGGCGCGAATACTTGCGGATCATCTATGGCCCGGAATACACCCGCCCCGACAACCTGAACCGGCTGCGGGCGCGGGCGTTGGGGGCCAAGCGGGCGCGTGCCCTGCGCGAATTCCATCTGGGGCTGGAAGGGTTGGCGCGGCTGGCAGAGGGTGCGGTCAGCACCAGCATTCAGGAATGCGTACTGGGTGTTTTGGCGCTGGAAAGTGACCCGATAGACGCCCGGTTGTAGGGCCTGCTCTGCCTGAGGCGTTGGCCCTCGCTGGTCAATACCGCCGCCGTCCCAATTTAGTCAGAAGCGGACGTTAGACTTTCTTCATGTCCACTTCAGATTCAGCCGGAACCCAACCGTCTGGCCCGCCTCAGCCTGTGCTCCTCGGCCACCCCGATCAGGAAACGAAATTTGCGGTGTACCTGTGCCCCCCGGCGGTCAGCGACCTGTACCGGGTGGGTTCGGGGTTGCTGGGCTACGACGTGCGGGCGGGCCAGCCGGTGCCGATGCCTGAATTCATGCGCCCGGACTGGCAAACCGACGCCAAACCCTACGGCTTTCACCTGACGGTCACGGAGGCGTTCAGCACCGACCCCGCCAACTGGCCCGACATAGAAGCCGAGGTTCGGGCGTGCGTGGCTTGCCTCTCGCCGGGGGCCTTTTTGGGCCTGTCCGGGGGCCGGGTAGAAGCGTGGGAAGACGGCAAAGTCTGGGTGCAGCGCCTGAACGCCAGCCCCGCGCTGACCGTGCTGCACACGCTGCTTTCGGCCCGCCTCGCGCCCTACGTGAGTGCCTCGCCCTTTGACTGGGAAGTGCGGGAAGGCAAGTATTCCCGCCCGCACGAGCAGGCCCGGATGGAACTACTGCACACCCCCCGTGGGCTGGATTCTTGGCAGCCGCACTTTACGCTGGCGCAGCCCTACAGCGGCCACGACCCCGAACGGATGCGGCATGAACTGGAAGCGCGGATGGCTCCTTTTCAGACCCAGAGTTACTCGGGGGTGACCCTGTTCGAGCGGCGGGCAGGCGAGCAGCAATGGCGTGTGCGGGCCGATATTCCGTTGTTAGGCCCCCTGATGGGGGGAGTGCCGCCGCAGGGCCTCGCCCACGAAACTTCACGCGCAGGGGCGGCGGCCTCGCCTACACTCGGAGAGATGATGAACGATAGCACCACCAACACCACTGCCCCCACCCGCAAACGAATTGTGGTGGCCACCGGAAACGCCGGAAAAGTCCGCGAAATAGAAGAAGCCCTGAGCGACCTGAACTGGCAACTGGACAGCATGGGAGCCTTCCCGATGCCCGAAGAGACTGGCGTGACCTACGAAGAAAACGCCGCCATGAAAGCCTGCGCCGCCGCCATCACGATGGGCCGCACCGCGCTGGCCGACGATTCGGGCCTAGAAGTGGAAGCCCTCGGCGGCGAACCGGGCGTGTATTCGGCCCGCTACGGCAACCGCCCCACCGACTTAGACCGCAATATGTACCTGCTGGAGCGCCTGCGTGGGAAATCCAACCGCCGCGCCAAGTTCGTGAGCGTGGTCATTTTGGCCTACCCAGACGGCCATTTGGAGTCCTACCGGGGAGAAGTACCGGGCGTCATTCTGGAAGGCCCACGCGGGGAAGGCGGCTTCGGCTACGATCCCCTGTTCGTGCCAGACGGCGAAACCCGCACGTTGGCCGAAATGACTGTGGCCGAAAAACGCGCTATTAGTCACCGGGGCCGGGCACTGGCCGCACTGATGGAAGCGCATAAGGGCGGAGAGCCGGAGCGGGAAGTGACGAGGCTGGAATAGGAACGTGGTGGGCGGATCGTAGAAAGGTCAAACCCAAACCGGAGGGGCAAGCCAATTGGTCTGCCCCTCCGTGCTGTTCACCTTTTAATCACGATCTACGTTCCACCTACTTCCCGATGTACTTGGCCCACCCCGGTTGCCAGTGTGCAAACTGCCCATGCGCGTACACGCCGAAGGTTGGGGCGCGAGGCCGGGTGCGCAGGTGCATTCCGGCCTCGTCGGGGGTGCGGCTCCCCTTACGCTGGTTGCATACCCTGCACGCGGTGGTCACGTTGTCCCAGTTATGCCGCCCACCACGCGAGCGGGGCATCACATGATCGAGCGTGAGGTCGTCGGGCGAGCCGCAGTACTGGCACGCGAAGGTATCGCGGCGCAGCACGTTGCGGCGGTTGAAGGGCACCGGATGCACGCGGGGACGGCGCACATACCGGCGCAGCCGGATCACGCTGGGCACGTTGATGGTGGTGCTGGGCGACCTGACCACGTCGCTGCTGTCTTCCAGCACCTCGGCCACCCCGTACTGCACGAGTGTGATGGCGCGTTTGGCGCTCGTGACATGCAGCGGCTCATAGGACGCGTTCAGCACCAGCACACGCGGCGCGTTCAGGTCAGGCGCAACGCGGGTGGGCGGTCTGACCGCTTCTTCTCCTCCATTCACAGTGTTGATCCCACTCGTCGGGGTGTTCATGCCCCGCATAATACGGCGCAGTTGTCAAGCAATTGGTGCGCCGGGTGGCTTATCGCTGGCCTAGCTGAACGGGAGAAAGTGGGGCGAGATCAGGCCAATGCTCAGGTCAGTCCCGGCAGCCCCAGACCCGTGATCTTCAGACCGCCGCGCATGAATTCCAGCACCCCATCGGCCACGTACTGCACGGCCAACGCGCCCAACAGCACGCCCAGCACCCGCGTGACCACATGCACCCCGGTGAGGCCAATCACGCGGGCAATCTGACCCGACAAGCGTAGGGCGAGGTAACACAGCAGCAGCACCCCGAACGTGACCACAAAAACTGCCCCCAGCAGCAGGCCGTCGCCGTGTGCGTCGCTGGCGAGAATCATGATGCTGGCGAGCGTGCCGGGGCCAGCGATGAGCGGTATGGCGAGCGGAAACACGCTGATGTCTTGGCGTTCTTGGGCTTCCTGTTCTTCTTCCGGCGTTTCCTTGGAGCCGCTGGGCCGCGCGAACACCATGTCCAGCGCAATGAGGAACAGCAGGATGCCGCCCGCCACCCGGAAGGCGCTGAGGCTGATGCCCAGATGCTCCAGCAGTTCTCGCCCGAACAGCCCGAACAGCAAGATGATGATGCCTGCCACCACCGATGCTTTGAGGGCCACCCGACGGCGCTCGAAGGCGGGGCGGTTGCCTGCCAGCCCGATAAAAATAGGGGCGAGGCCAATCGGATCCATGACCACCAGCATGGTCAGGAAGGTTTGCAAGCTGATGCTGGACAGTTCGGCCACATTCACGCCCCGTAGCGTACCCCCAAGGGCGTCACGGAAGCGTCACCCCAGGCTGAGACATAGGCCCAACACTCAGGGCCGGGCGTTGACTTCCAGCGTGCCCACCGCCGCCACCGATTTGCCGTCTACGATCTGGCGGGCCTGCACGCCCACCGTGTAGCTGTTCACGCCCGTACCTGCTTTGACGCTGACCGTGACGGGGAACACTTCGCCTGCCCGCACCTGCGTTTTGGGGAGCTGCACGGTGATGCCGGGGGTGTTGCTGTCGGCGGCCAGCGTAAACAGGCCCGGATGCGTGCTGGGCGTGTAGCCTCCGACCCGGCCCGACAGGGTGCGGGACTCGCCCACGCGCAGGCTGAGGGTGCTGATAGAGGAGCTGCGGTCAGTGGGGCCGCCCGAGGCCGACAGCACTACATAGCCGCCCGCACACCCGCTGCCGCGCAGTGCCCCGATGTCTCGCGCTCCGACTGACAGCGCAGGCATCAGCGAGGCCACCACCAGCCCCAGCCCCAGCGCCGCCCGTTTGGGCCGCCGGAAATTGAAGGCCGTGAAGCCCAGTCCACCCGGCCCCAGCACCAGCGGCATGATCAGGGCCAGCAGCGTGTGCCCCTGACAGGGATCGGTGAGCAGCGCCCCGCCCAGCGCCCGCACCCCAAACACCAGCGCCGCACCGATGCCCCAGCCCAACAGGAAGGCAGGCAGAAATTCCGCCATTCGGTAAGACGGAAATTCATTGGGAGCAGGAGAAAGCGGCAGACTCATGGGGGGAGGCTAGCGCGGCGAGGCGGGGACAAATGGGCAGGCCGGGAAATGACTGCTTCCTGTATGGGTTGGGGGCAGGTTGGAAAGTTGAGGTGGAAGGTGAACCCCCCCGTTGCGTTCGCAACGCCCCCCCTTAGAGGTGGGGACTAGAAGCAGTTGCGCTCCCCTCTAAGGGGGGCTGGCTGCAAAGCAGACTGGGGGGTTTACACGTAACCGTTGAATGTCGCTCAGCCGTCTTGACTTGTTTTGGCCGCGCAGCCCGTACACATGCCCATAAATTCCAGCCGCACTTCGGTCACAGAGAATCCTGCGGGCAGGGCCGCCGCCGGAATGCTGGGAATGGCCGCCGCGTCCACATCGAAAATTGCGCCGCAGCCCCGACAAACCGCGTGGTGGTGATACTCGCCGCCGTGTTTGTAGTCGTAGCGCGTGGCCTGCCCTGCCCGCTCGATGGTCAGCAGTACGCCATCGCGCACAAGGGCGTCGAGGGTGCGGTACACGGTGCCGAGGCTCACGCTGGGCAGCGATTGCCGCACCTTGCCATGAATCCACGCCGCGTCAGGGTGGGCACGCGAGGCCTGAAGCACCTCGATCACCGCCTGCCGTTGCCGGGTTTGCCGCACCATCGTCATAGAGGAAGAATAGCAAATGAGAAGCGGGGCAAATGGGATGTGGGAGTAGGTCTAAGGGTCGAGGGTCTAAGATGCTGGGGCGCTGCTGTTTTTGGCTGACCAGATCAGCCGGAAAAGGCGTCCAGGGTGGCCTATCTTGGCTTAGGCCATGTTTGATATGGGCTTGCTACTTGCTGCAAGGTGCGTGTAGAACACCGTTCGCTGCGCTGACCCACCTCCTCCCACATCCCATTTGCCCCAGTAGGCCAGAGAGTCGGGGCAGTGCCGCGCAACGGGGCCGCTTCCCCTTTCCTCTACCCTATTCCTGCTAGGCTCTTTGCTTGCCCGTGACCTGTGTTGTCGCTGCGGCTGGAGGCTGTATGAGAAAGAGTTCCACGATGGCGGCCCTGACTGGTCTGCCCCTGCTACTGATCGCCCTGTACGCGCTGAGCATTTTGCTCGCCAACCTGACCCTCAATACCTTTATTCCGCTGCCTGTGTACGGCCTGCTGAGTGTAGGCACCATTTTCTTCGCGGCGGTATTTACCCTCCGTGACCGCATTCACCGGGCGGGGGGCTTGCGGGCCGTGTATATCGCCATTGCGCTGGCGCTCCTGGTCAATACGCTGTTCGCCCTCGTTACCGAGACGCCTTGGCGCTTTATCGGGGCGTCGTTTCTGGCCCTGCTGATCGGAGAACTGGCCGATACGGGCGTGTATCAGCGCCTCATTCACCGCAACTGGTGGACACGGGTCTTGGCCAGCAACGCTGTGAGTGTGCCGCTGGACAGCGTGATTTTTAACCTGCTGGCCTTCTGGGGCGACATGCCCACAGGCCAGATCGTGCAGATCATCTATGCCGATATTCTCGCCAAGTTCCTGATCGCCGCCGTGTTCGCCTTCCGGGTACGCCGGGGGGCGCGGCTAGCTGTCTGAACTTGCAAGAAGTCTGAACTTGAAAGAACCTGCCCCCGCCACAGCATCAGCCTTGGCGGGGGCAGGTTTTTGATGCGGTTGAATCTTGCTTTTAGAGTCCCAGCATTCCCCGGTAGCTCTCCACAATCGCTGCGCCCCAGATCAGGGCCACCACTGCGCCGAGGGCCAGATACGGCCCGAACTTGACGCGGTTTTCGCTTTTGAGAGCCAGTTGCACGACGCCGAACAAGGCTCCAGCGAAGACAGCCACGACCACCGCCACCAATAAGCGCTCCCAGCCCAAAAACGCACCGATCACGGCGGCCAGTTTCACGTCGCCGAATCCCATCGCGCTGGGGTCGTAGGGGGCATCGTCTTCGGCGGGTGCATCGGCTTTGGCTGTGCGGAGAAATTGAATCCACCAGTACAGGCCCGCCACCAGCGACACCGCGCCCGCTGCGGCCAGTGCGCCCTGCACCATCAAAATCAGGCCCATGCCGTAGCCTGCGCTGCCCAGCATCACACTCACCAGAAAGCCGCCGATGGTCAGCAGTTCGGGAATACGCACCACACGCCGCGCCGCCAGATTTATGCCCACCGCCAGCAGGCCCACGCCCGCGCCCCACCACGGCCCCAGCCACGCCCCCGCCGCCAGCGCCAGCCCAATCTGCTGGTAGCCGATGGGAAAATCAGGGTATTGGCGTTCTTTAAACCGCCTCAGCACCCACGAAGCCAGCAGGTCTATGCTGACCAACAGGCCCGCGCCCAGCAGCGCTCCGTTCACGGCTTCCGGCAAGTTGGGCAGGTTGTATTCGGCCCCCGCCGCCCGCGCCCCGAAGAAGGCGAAGACCAGCCCCAGCGCCACGCCGGGCAGGGTCAGTTCGTCGGGAATGGTATAGGTGTCGAGGTCTATGGCGCTGGCGACCAGCAGCAGCGTAAACAGCACCATCAGGCCCAGTGTGCCCACGCCGTAGACCGCCAGCGGAAACAGGGCCGCGATGACGCCGTAGCCGAGGCCCGTCAGCAATTCCACCACCGGATACCGCCGTTTGATAGGAGCGCGGCAGTAGCGGCACTTGCCCCCCAGCGCCAGCCAAGAGGCCACAGGCACGAGGTCTAGGGGTTTCAGGGCGTGGTCGCAATGCGGGCAATGGCTGGGCGGAAAGGCGATGTTTTCGCCGCGTGGCAGCCGCCAGATCAGCACATTGGAAAACGAGCCGACCAGCAGGCCGAACACGGCGGCGCACACCACCACGAAGACGTCGAGATTCACCCGGAAAGTGTAGGGGAAGGGGCGTCACACGGGTCTGTCAGGGCGGAAGTGGAGCTGGATTGAAAGGCCTGTTCAGATGGTGACGGCACAGGCTTCTCGTTCTCTGGCCCCTTGTGCTGATGAACGTGATTCCGGCTCAGTGGATGCAGCCCTGTGAATGCCGCTCCGCTCCGGCCCTCCCTTCTCTCCCCCAGTTCATCCGGCCCCGCTACACTTGCCCGTATGCCCCGCCCCCTGAAGTTCCTGCTGGCCCTGCTGCCCTTCTTGCTGGCGTCCAGCGCGGCCAGAGCTGCCCGCCGTCCCCGCAAGTCAGCCCAGCCCGAATGACGGCCTCAATAGTGTGGCGCTCCGTGCTGTATGTGCCCGGCGACAAGTCGAGGGCCATAGAGAAGGCGCGTGGACTGGGCGCGGACGCCGTGATTCTGGACTTGGAGGACGCGGTGGCTCCCGAAGCCAAAGCGCAGGCACGGGAGAATGTGCGGCTGGCACTGCGGGCGGGCGGCTGGCGCGTGCCGGTGCTGGTGCGCGTGAACGGACTGGGTACCGAACACGAACACGCAGACCGGGAAATGGCGTTGCTGTCGGGCGCGGCGGGTCTGGTGCTGCCCAAAACCGAGGACGCCCGTGCTGTGGCCGCCCTCAGCTTGGGCCTGCCGCTGTGGGCCATGATCGAAACGCCTGCCGGGGTGCTGAACGCCGCTGCCATTGCCGCCGTACCGGGTGTGGCAGGCCTATTGGTGGGTGCAAACGATTTGGCCCGCGCCCTGCGAACTGGGCCGCACCCCGAACGCTTGCCACTCTTGCACGCCCTGTCTGCGGTGGTGCTGGCCGCCCGCGCCGCCGGAAAAGTGCCGCTGGACGCCGTGTTCAATGACATTACCGATGGGGAAGGGTTGGCCCGTGAATGCGCTCAGGGCCGAATGCTGGGCTTCGCGGGCAAAACGGTGATTCATCCGGGCCAGATCGCGGCGGCCAATGCCGCGTATGGCGTGACCGCTGCACAGGCCGACGAAGCCCGCGCCCTGCTGGGTGCGTGGGAAACCGCCCGCGCAGAGGGCAAAAGCGTGGCCACCTATAGGGGGTCGCTAGTCGAACAGATGCACGTGGACGCGGCACGGGATAACCTGACCTTGTGGGCACAGCAGACGCAACCGGAATCAACCTCTTGACCGCTCCCGCCCCAGCTCCGGCCCGCGTGGTGGTGGTGGGCGGCGCAAATGTGGATTTGAAGGCACACACGTTGGCCCCGGTGATCTTGGGCACCAGCAACCCCGGCCTGACCACCCAAACCGCAGGCGGCGTGGCCCGCAACATCGCCGAGAATCTGGCGCGGCTGGGCGTGGCGGTGTCGCTGGTCAGTGCGGTGGGCCGCGACAGTCTGGGCGACGCCTTGTTGGACGACTCCAAGCTGGCGGGCGTAGACGTGCGCTTTGTGATGCGGGTCAACGAACACCTGACGGGCACGTACATGGCCACGCTGAACCATGAGGGCGAACTGCTGGTGGCCGTGTCCGACATGACGGTGCTGAGCGTGCTGACCCCCACCACCCTGCATGACCGCCGGGCCGTGCTGCGCGGCGCGACGTGGGTGGTGGCCGACGGCAATCTCACAGAAGCTACGTTGCTGCACCTGATGAAGTTGGCCGCCGAAGCAGGAATCCCGGTGGCGTTCGAGCCAGTGAGTGTGCCCAAAGCACTGCAAATTCAGTCGTGTATTCAGGCCGGATTTCCGCCGCATACCATCACGCCCAATCTGCTGGAACTCGGCGCACTCGTAGGCCGCGACGTGCCGGACAGCGTGGCCGACATCCGGGCCGCCGCAGAGGAGCTGCACGCACAGGGGATTGACACCGTGTGGGTGCGGCGTGGGCAGTTGGGCAGCCTGCTCTCTATGCCCGGAACTTACACCGAACTTCCCACCATTCCCGCCAAAGTCGCCGACGTGACCGGAGCCGGAGACGCGATGCTGGCGGCCTACCTCGCTGCACTGCTGGCAGGCGTGGCCCCCGCCGAAGCCGCCCGTCAGGGCCACGCCGCCGCCGCCCTGACGGTGGAAAGTACCCATACGGTTTCTCCGACCATGACGCGGGAAGCGGTGTTAGAGAGGCTGGAAGGGAAGTAGAAAGTAGATCGTGGGAAAAGCGCGGGTGGGCAGAAAGATCAAGGTTTTTAGCTGTGAACGTTGGCAAAAGCCTAGAGATTGACCTCACTTCTCCACACTCCTACCCCGCCACCGGCTCCCCGCCCCCCTTGACGCGGTGGTTTTCGGCCCACACGTATCGGGCGGCCAGCGTGCGGTACGGTGCCCAGCCTGCCAGCACCTCGGCGGGCGGCGTGTGCGGGTGTAGTCTCGCCAGCCCCTGCCGGAGCGCGAGGTCGCCCATGCTGAACACGTCGGGGCGGGCCAGCGCGAACATCAGGAACATTTCCACCGTCCAGCGGCCTATGCCGGGCAGCGGAATCAGGGCGGCAATCACGGCTTCGTCGGGCAAAGTAGACAGGTGGGCAAAATCCACCCGGCCATCCAGCGCGGCGGCGGCCAAGGCCTGCACCGTTCGAACTTTGGCCCAAGACAGCCCGAACGAGCGCAAGGTTTCGCCGTCTGCGGCGATCAAAGCCTCTGGCGTGATGGTGAGGGGAAGGCCTGTCTGGGGATCAGGCTCACCCAGCGCGGCCACCAGTCGCCCGTGAATACTGGCCGCCGCCTTCACGCTCAGTTGTTGCCCGTTCACACTGCGAATAAGCGTGCCAAACGGGTCGGACGTGGGCACGAGTACAGGCAGGCTGCCCACGTGGGCGATGACTTGGGCCAGCAGCGGGTCACGCGAGAGGTGCAGCAGCGCCGCCGCATGGTCGGTGAGCGGCAGGTCGGGCAAAGGCAGAGCTTCGGGCATCTGTGTATTGTGCAGGCCAGAAGAAAGCCCTGTTTAAACTGTCGCTGTGTTCAACCGGGCTACACACCCAGTCATCTTCCCATCACATTTATCAGGTATGGATAGAGGCATGAAGTTCTCACGCTCCCTGATGCCCGCCCTCGCCGTCCTGCTGCTGGCCGGAGCCTCGGCCCAGACCACCATCGGCGGCATGACCATTACCCGCCCGGTTCCAATCTCTCGCCCTGCCCCAGCCCCCACGCCCAGCGCCGCTTCTTCCAGTACAGCGGCCAGTATTCCGGCAGGCTGGCGCGAGTTGCGCGGGCAGGTGCTGACGCCCAGCCGAACGGCCTTGCCCGCAGGCAGCACGGTTACGGTGGTCATCGAAGACGTGTCGTTGCAAGACGTGGCTTCCAAGCAACTGGTCAGAATCCAGTTCAGCACGCCGCGCCTGCCCGCCTCTTACCAGATGGTGTACAACCCGGTGCGCTTTTCGGCGGGCCGCAGTTACGCGGTGCGGGCCACTGTGACCGACAAGAACGGCAAACTCTTGTACGTGACCGACACCCGGACGGAACTGCCCACCGGAAACCGGGCCGTGCTGGACGTGAAGGTGGTTCGCGTCCGCTGAGGAGGGCTGAGCCTCACCCCCCGATTCGCCGTTTCAGCCAGTGAAAGCTGTCTTTGGGCGTGCGCTCCTGCGTCTCGAAATCCACGTACACCAGCCCGAAGCGTTGCGAATATCCTTCGGCCCATTCGAAGTTGTCCATCAGGCTCCACGCGAAGTAGCCGCGCACGTCGGCTCCACGCGCAATGGCGGCGGCAACGGCCTCCAGATGCGCCTCGTGGTAGCGGCTGCGGGCCTCGTCGCGCACACGGCCATCTATCAAGACATCGGGCTGAGAACAGCCGCTTTCGGTCACGTAAATCGGCGGGCAGTCGTCGCCGTAGCGGGCTTTCAGGTCGGTCAGCGTTTGTGTCAGGGCTTCGGGCACCACTGACCAGCCGAAATGGGTGCGCTCTCGGCCCGGCACGCCTTCCACTTTGGCCCCAAAGGGCGACTGCGGGTCGGCGGTCACGTGGTCAGGCTGATAATAATTGACGCCCAAAAAGTCCAGTGGCGCGGCGATGGTGGCGAGGTCGCCGGACTGAATCAGGTTCAGGGCCTCCGGCGCGTGGGTACTCACCAAGTCCAGCACTGCCGCCGGGTACTGACCGCGCAGGAGGGGATCGGTAAACAGGTGATTGTGCAGCGCGTCCAGTTGCGCCGCCGCCTCATGATCGGCGTCGCGGTCGGTGGCGGGCCACGCGGGGGCGTAGTTGTTGGCGATGCCCACCTGCCGCGCCCCGGCTTCCCGCAAGGCCCGCACCGCCATGCCGTGTGCCAGCAACTGATGGTGCGCCGAAGCGAAGCCGCCCGCCAGCCCCAATTGATGCCCCGGCGCGTGAATGCCCAGCATGTAGCCCAGCGCCATCACCACGAAGGGTTCGTTCAGGGTCATGAATCCGGCGGCGCGGTCTGCCAGTTGTTCGCCCACCGCAAAGGCGTAGTCCTCGAAGCGGTGGGCGGTGTCGCGGTTCAGCCAGCCGCCGTCGTCTTCCAGGGCTTGCGGCAAATCCCAGTGAAACAGCGTGGGCCAAGGCTGAATGCCCGCGTTCAGGAGTTCGTCGGTGAGGGCGTCGTAAAAGGCCAGTCCCGCCGCGTTGGTGCGCCCCCGGCCTTCGGGCTGCACTCTGGGCCAAGCGATGCTGAAGCGGTAGGCCGTGAGGCCCAGTTCCTTCATCAGCGCCACGTCCTCCTTGTAGCGGTGGAAATGGTCGCAGGCCACGTCGCCCGTGTCGCCGTTCTTGATCCGGCCCGCCGTATGGGAAAAGGTGTCCCAGACGCTTGCGCCGCGTCCGCCCTCTGCCACCGCTCCCTCGATCTGATAGGCCGCCGTCGCTGCTCCCCACACGAATCCCGCCGGAAGATCGCTCATGGGGTTAGGGTAGCGCGGGGAGCGGGTGAATGGAAAACCGCCCACTGAAGGGCGGCGATTCTGGGGAGTGCGGTGTTCTTTCGGCTTATGCTTCCCGCTGCCCGGTGACCCAATAGCGCACGCGCTCGGCGATGTTTTCCATGTGGTCGCCCACGCGCTCTAGGCTGCGGCCCACGCGCATCAGCATCAGGGCCTTAGAAATGTTGCGCGGGTCTTCCAGCATGTAGGTGACCAGTTCGCGCTGAATCTGCTCGTACAGGTCGTCTACTTCGTCGTCCATGCCAATCGTCGCTTCGGCGCGGGTCACGTCGCGGTCTGCGAGGGCGGTGCGGAGGTTTTGGCTCATTTCACCGAGGCGTTCCAGCATGCGGGCCAGATTCACGTAGCGCTTGAGGGCCGGAGCCTGAGCCAATTCCGAGCCGTCTTTGGCAACGTGCACGGTGTAATCGCCCATGCGCTCGATGTCACTCAGGCTCTTCAGGATCAGCGCCACCATCCGCAGGTCGCGGGCTACCGGCTGATGCAGGGCGATAATCCGCAGGCATTCGGCCTCGATTTGGGCTTCCTGCGCGTCCACCTCACGGTCTAGGGCGCGAATTTCCTCTAAGCGCTCGGTGCGCTCGTGCAGCAGGATGTCGGCGGCGATGGGCAACATGCGCTCCACAGTGCCCAGCATATTCAGTGCGCCGTTCAGCACGGCACGGAGGTCGGATTCGAGGGCTTCACGCATAGGGCACTCCTGAAGAACAGTCCGGGGAAAGCCGGAACAAAGGGGAAGGGGGATGCAGCGCGGGCGGCTCCGGGCAAGACTACACGCCGTATGAGAGAAAACTTACCATTTGGCGGGGCAGATCCGGGTCAGGGCTGCGTCAGCCGATGCCTGCTACACCCGGCAGAGTAAAGCAAAAGGCGTTCTGCTGGCCTTCGCGCTCGGCCCACGCCTGCCCGCCCCAGCCATGCACGATGCTCCTCACGATATACAGCCCCATGCCGCTGCCCTGCCCGGTGGCCCCTTGCCCGCGTGTATGGGCGCGAAACAGGTTCTCGGAATCCGAGATGGCGGGGCCGTGATCCAGCACCGCCACCTCGACCCACGTGCCGCGCTCGGCAGTGCGGACATGAATGGGCTGCCCGTTGGGGCCGTATTTCAGGGCATTCTCGATCAGGTTCAGCAGCACTTGCAGCAGTTTGTCGGGGTCGGCCCGCACCAGATGGTCTTGCCCAAAGGTCAGGGTGGCTTGCCGCGCACTCAGATCGGTGCCCAGCAGGCGTTCGGCGCGGGCAAAGGCCTCGGCCAGCGGCAGAGTGCGGGCGCGAGTGGGGCGGAAGCCTACCGCGAGGTCTTCCACCAGCCGGGCCAGTCGCTCGGTTTCCTGCAACCCTTGCCGCACAAAGTTCTGGGCCAGGTCGGTGGGCATGTCGTATTCCAGCGCCTCCAGCACACCGCGCAGGGCAGCCACCGGGGTACGGAATTCATGCGAAAGCACCGCGGTGGCCTCGCGCAATTCGGCCTCGCGGCGGCGGTGGTCGGTCACGTCCTCCACGATCAGGGCGCTGTGAACGCCGTCGCGGGTGGCGGTGCAGCGCAGGGTGCGCCCGCTGACCTCCAGCTCCATTTCGCCGCCGCGCTCTGCGAGGGCTTCCAGCGTATGCCGCCGCACGATTTCCAGCACCGGGCGTCCGGCGGCGCGGTCTTGCGGCACGCCCCACAAGCGGGCGGCGGCGGCGTTCACGCGGGTCACGCTGCCCGATTCGATCAGCAACACGGCTTGCGGCAGGGCGTCCAGCCAAGCGCCCTGCACGGGATCGCCTTGGGGCAGATCACCTTCTGACCGGGCTTGCGGGGTCATGCGGCGTCTGTCCATGGCCGCATCCGGTAGCCTTTGCCGCGCACCGTTTCCAGAAAGTCAGGCCGGGTAGGATCGTCGCCCAAATGTGCCCGCAGCTGCGTCACGTGCTGATCCACCGTGCGCTCTCCGCCCAAGAAATCTGCCCCCCACACGCGGTCTAGCAGTTCGGTGCGCGAGTAGACCCGGCCCGCGTGCTGCGTCAGAAAGGCCAGCAGATCGAACTCGCGGCGGGTGAGGTTCAGGCGTTTGCCGCCCATGCGGGCCTCGGCGGCGCTGATGTCCACGGTCAGGGGGCCATTGGTCAGCGTCTGGGGCGTATCGGGCAGGGTGCGGCGCAGCAGGGCACGCACCCGCGCCACCAATTCTGCGGCACTGAACGGTTTGGTCAGGTAATCGTCTGCTCCGGATTCCAGCCCTTCTACCCGCTCGGCCTCGGCGGCGCGGGCGGTGAGCATCAGCACGGGCAGGCGGCGCAGTTCGGGGTCGCCTCTCAAGCGGCGCAGGAAGCCCAGCCCGCTTTCTCCCGGCAGCATCCAGTCCAGCACCAACGCGTCGGCCTGCGCCAGCGCTTCCTCGGTGCCGCGTGTCGATTCAAAAGCCGTGACGCGCAGGCCCGCCCGCTCCAGATGAAAGCGCAGGACATCCCGAACCGTGCCTTCATCTTCAATCACAACAACGTGGCTCATTGCCCTCATTCTGCCGTGTCAGGTCAGGCGGGTGTCAGGGAGGGGGATTTCAGGGGTATGACGGGCGGTGTAAGGGTCTAGGGTCTAAGGAAGGGCGGAGGGGCAATCGCGTTGCTTGCTCACCCCCTCTGCTTCGCAGCGGTCAGGCGTGCCCATGCGCGTCCGTTCACGATGACAGTCCGTTCTGATCAAGAAGCTCTGCGAGTCCTCAGCCCCCTCACGGGAAAGCGCGCAAAAAACCAGCCTGCACCGTTCCCGCCCCTGTCCGTGTGAGGCCGTCGTCCACGCAGTGGGCGGGCCAATTCCAGTTCAGAGGAAACTGGCGATTCCGCTTCAAAAGAACGAACAAGCCGGGTCTGGGCGCGACAAGATCAATCCTCCCGAGCGGAGCGACAAACTCCCCTGCACCCTTTGGGGGCGGGGGCTGGGGGGTGGGGGAAGGCGTGGCAGCAAGCCAGCAGACAGACTTAGCTTTGCTGTAGAAGGCGCAGCAGCTATTCGCACTGCGGCTTTTCCTCAGACCCTTAGACCCTTAGACCCTTCGACCCTAGACCCTTAGACCGTCCCCAAGCCCTCGGCCCTGAAACGCCCTTTACGGCCCGTACTTCCCCCCGTCCGGTAAGGCTTCCCCGGCGTGTATGGCGCGGGCCACACTCAGGGCTTGCGGCAAATCGGTGGCGGCGTACCAGCCTTCTTCTAGGCCGCCCTCCGGCTTGGTGCGGTAGGCGCACAGCGTCGGGCCGTAGCTGCACGCGCCGAGGCAGCCGCTTTCGGTGAGGCGCAGGCTGCCACCTTTTTTGTAGTAGGCCAAAGATTCGCGCTCCAGAGCGTTCCAGAGGGCGCGGTGCAGCAGCGCAGAACCCCGCGTTTGGCAGCTTTGGCCCTGACAGACCAACAGGTGTCCGCGCGTAGAAAAGTAGAGGGGGCCAGACATAGATGCTTAGGCTAACGGCACGGGCGGGGGTAGATTGGGTGCAATGCCGCTCCGAAGCCTGCTGTTGGCCCTGCTGATTACCTTCATCTGGGGCGTGAATTTTGTGGTGATCAAGCTCAGTGTCACGGACGCCCCGCCGTTGTTGGTGGCCGCGCTGCGCTTTGCGTTGGCCGCGCTGCCCGCCGTGTTCTTCATTCCGCGCCCAGTCATGCGCTGGCAACTGCTGGTGGGCTACGGCTTGGCGGTGGGCGTCGTGCAGTTTGGGCTGCTGTACCTCGCCATTCAGCTGGGCATGAGCGCGGGCCTCGCCAGCCTGCTGATGCAGATGCAGGCCTTCTTGACCGCGCTGCTGGCGGCGGCTTTGTTGCGAGAAAAACTGGGGCCAAATCAGGTGCTGGGCATGGCGCTGGCCTTTGGGGGCATGGGCGTCATAGGCCTGTTGGCCGATCATCAGACCAGCCTCATCGGCTTCGGGCTGGTGTTGGTTGCGGCGGGCGGGTGGGCCGTCAGTAACATCTTCGTGAGGTCGGCGGGCAATGCCAACATGCTGAGCCTCGTGGTCTGGTCGGCCCTGATTCCGCCCCTTCCCCTCACGCTGCTGGCGGGCGTCACCAGCGGTTGGGACGCGGTAGGCCGCACCCTCACCAGCAGCGGCCCCGGCTTTTGGCTGGCGGTGGCCTTCATGGGCTACTTCAATACCGTGTTGGGGTTCGGCATCTGGAACTGGCTGATTCAGCAGCATGGGGCCAGCCGGGTCGCGCCGCTGTCGTTGTTGGTGCCTGTGTTCGGCATGCTCAGCAGCGCCCTCTATTTTCAAGAAACCTTTCCGCCGCTCAAGGTATTGGGCGCGGCGTTGGTGTTCGTGGGCCTGATCGTGCATGTGTTCGGGGGCGTGTGGTTAGGGCGCTGGCGGGCGGTGCAGGGGTAAGGGATTGTTGGGTTTGTCCCACGTTAAACTCCCCCACCCCCCAGCCCCCGCCCCCAAAGGGTGCAGGGGAGTGGTCGTTGCACTAGGCAGGATTCATCTTGTCGCGTTTCAAGTCGGCTTGTCCGTTCACCCAAAGCGGAATTGCCAGTCGTCTTGACATTGGAATTGGCCCACCCGCTGCGCGGATGACGGCCTCACACGCATTTGGGCGGGGACGATATGTGGTGGCAGTATCGGGGTTTTTGTTCCCTCCCTCTTGAGGGGGGAGGGCTGGGGACTCGCAGAGCTGCGCTAGCAGAGGGGGAAATGAGCACCAGCGATTGCCTTCATGCCCTTCTTAGACCCTTCGACCCTAGACCCTTAGACGCCTTGAACTCCGTCCTGCGGCAGCACCACCAACCGCCCATCGTGCCGGATGATCTGCGCGTGAATGCCGTAAGCCGTGTGCAGCAGCGCGGGCGTCAGCACCTCTTCGGGGGGGCCAGCCGCCAGCACGCGGCCCTCATGCAGCAGCACCAAAGCGTCGGCGCGGGCGGCCAGATTCAGGTCGTGCAGTACGGCTACCACGCCTAAGCCCCCGGCCACTTCGCAGCGCACGTAGCGGATCACGTCCAGCGCGTAGGCGAGGTCTAGGTGGTTGGTGGGTTCATCCAGCAGCAGAAACCGGGGCTGCGAGGCCAGCGCCCGTGCCAACGACACCCGCTGCCGTTCGCCGCCCGACAATTCGGACACGCGGCGGTGTTCGAACCGGAGGGTATCGGTGCGGGTCAGCGCGTCGGTCACGGCGGATTCGTCGGCGTCTGTCCACGGGCGGGCGGGGATCAGGCCCCAGCGCCACGCGCCCGCGCCCCGGCCCAGCGCCACCACGTCGCGCACCTGCGCCGTTTCGGGCAAGGCCTCGCCCTGCGCCAGATAGGCCAGCGTCCGCGCCCGCTCAGACCGGGGCCAGTCGGCCAGCTTGCGCCCCAGCAGCCGCACTTCGCCGCGTTCGGGGGGACTGAGGCCCAGCAGCGCCCGCAGCAGGGTACTTTTGCCCGCACCGTTGGGGCCGATGACGGCGGTGAACACACCTGCCGGGAAGGTAGCGCTCACGTCCTGCACGGCGGCAAAGGTTCCGGCCCGGACGTGGAGGGCGTAGGCTTCAAGGGTATGGGGTTGTATCGCTTGGATGTGGGGGATGTGGTTCACCTCGCTTGTGGGGCGATGTCTAAGGGTCGAAGGCACAGGCGGCGTAGATCAGCAGGGCCGCTGTCCGGGAATCATACGGAATCCGTCTCACCCTTCCCCTGCTGCGTCTAAAGCGGGCAGGCTCGCAGCGCTGCGGAGCAGGGGGGCAGTTCAGCGACGCCCCCGCCCCAACACCTTAAGCCCTCAGCCCCTTGACCCTTAGACACCGCACCCTGATCCCCAGTCCGCCGTATACTGCCCCCGATAGGCGTGGGGGAAGTCCGGTGAATGCTGAGGAATCAGTACAGTCCGGCACTGTCGCGCAACGGTAACGCCCCGGTTTCTTAGTCGGCGGCGAAGTCCGAACACCCTGCCTGTCCATGCCCCGCGCCCCGTCAGAAGACATCCAGTGTCCAGACAGAGCGTGCGGGCATGCGGCCACACCTCTCGCGGAAGGAGGGACGCCTAGGGCAAGGCTCCCCTGTGTGGGCAGCGGCCCCGGACGTGTTCACTTTTCGCCCCCACTGCGGGGCGTCTTTTTATTCTGCGGAGGACTGCCCACAAGGGAGATCCACCATGAAGACTGTACTGATCAAGACCACCCTGACCGCTGCTTTGGCCCTCTCCGCCTCGGCTGCGGCCACCACCTACCCCCTCACCATCACCGACGATCTGGGCCGCAAAGTGACCCTGAAGGCCGAGCCGAAACGGATTATCAGCGTGCTGCCCAGTTCCAGCGAAACGCTGTGTGCCATCGGCGCGTGCGACAAGTTGGTGGGCGTAGACGACTACAGCGATTACCCGCAGCAAGTGACCAAATTGCCCAAGGTGGGCGGCCTGTACAACCCCAACATAGAAGCCATCGTGGCCCTCAAGCCCGATCTGGTGCTGATCAGTCAGTACGGCAAGTTGGCCGAGCCACTGGCGCAGGCGGGGATTACGGTCATGGCCGTCAACCCCGAAACCTACGACGAAGTGTTCAGCAAAACGCTGGTGCTGGGCCGCTTGGTGAACCGGGAAGCGCAGGCCAAAGCGCTGGTGCTGAAGATGCGCCAAGACATCGCCCGGATCGAGATTCTGACCAAGAACGTGGTGAAGAAGCCCACCGCTTACTACGAGATAGACCCCACGCCGTATTCCATCGGCCCGAATTCGTTTATGGGCGTGCTGCTGACCAAAGCGGGCGCACGCAACATCATTCCGGCCAGCATGGGCGACTTTCCCAAAGTGGATCCCGAATTTATCGTGAAGGCCAACCCCCAACTGATCTTGGGTGTAGATGCCAAAACGGTGGCCGCCCGCCCCGGCTGGAATACCACAGCAGCAGTCAAAACAAGCCGCGTGCTGGACTTGCCCGCCGGACTGGGCACCATCTTGTCTCGCCCCGGCCCCCGCTTGCCGGAAGCGTTGCGCGGGCTGGCGAAGCTGGTGCATCCGGGCTTGTTCAAGTAGGTGAAACGACGTGAGGGGGGGGGCTTGCGTGGTGAGTGCGAACAGGGGGGGCGTTGCCGTTGACCACGATCCACGATCCACACTCCACCACACTCCCGCCCCGCCGCTTGCTGCCCCGCACGTTGGCGCTGCTGGCCGTGCTGCTGGCCTCTATCGTGCTGGCGGTGGGCCTCGGCAGCGTCTTTATTCCGCCTGCCGAGGTGCTGGGGGCGCTGTGGCGCGGGGTGCTGAGCCTCGGCAGCGGGGCCGAACTCAGCGGCAACGACATCATCGTGTGGCAGATTCGGCTGCCCCGCGTGGTCATGGGTCTTGTGGTTGGGGCTTGCCTGTCGGTGTGCGGGGCGGCGTTTCAGGGCGTGTTCCGCAATCCGCTGGCCGATCCTTATTTGCTGGGCGTGGCGAGTGGCGGGGCGCTGGGGGCCACCGTGGGCATCGTGGCAGGCTGGCCCCGCTCCAGCATTCCGCTGTCGGCGCTGGCTTTTGCGTTGGCGGCGGTGGGCACTACATTGGCCCTCTCGCGGGAGGGGCGGCGCTTTCCGCCCACGCGCCTCATTCTGGCGGGTGTGGTGGTGGGCAGCGTCCTCAGCGCGTTTACCACCTTTCTGATCCTGCGCGGAGAAGACCGGGCGCGGCAAGTACTGGCCTACACGCTGGGCGACCTCGGCTTCAGCGGCTGGCGCGACGTGCTGACCATCTTGCCCTACGCGGTCATCGGCTGCGGCGTGCTGATGGCGCTGGCCCGTGCGCTAGACACGTTGCAACTGGGCGACCTGACCGCCCGCAGCCTCGGCGTGCCTGTGGAGCGCCTGCGTCTGCTGGTGGTCATCGCGGCCAGCGCGGCGACGGCAGCGGCGGTGGCCTATGTGGGCATCATCGGCTTCGTGGGTTTGGTGGTGCCTCATCTGGTGCGGCTGGTGTGGGGTGCGGGCCACCGTGTGCTGTTGCCCGTCAGCGCACTGGCGGGCGCGGCGTTGCTGGTGCTGGCCGATCTGCTGTCGCGCACGACCATTCTCAGTCAGGTGGGGGTGGTCACGACGTTGCTGGGCGGGCCGTTTTTTCTGTGGCTGCTGGCGCGTGGGCGGAGTGACTGAGAGGAGAAGGGCTTCTAAGGGACGAGGGTCTAAGAGTCTGAGCAGGGCAATCGCTGGCGCTCACTTTACTCTTCCTCAGATCCCCAGCACCTCAGACCCTCAACCTTTAAACCCTGAGTCCCCTAAACGCGCCCCGTTACTACCCCGCGCCACCATCTCCATGAGAGCCGGGTGCTAGGCTCCGGGGCGGTTATGGATACTTTTGACGTGATGGTCATCGGCGGCGGCCCAGCAGGATATGTGGCCGCGATTCGCGCCGCGCAATTGGGCTTTCGTACCGCCTGCGTGGATGAATTTACACGCGACGGCAAGGGCAGTTTGGGCGGCACCTGCCTGAACGTGGGCTGCATTCCCAGCAAAGCCATGCTGGATTCCTCCGAACGATTCGAGATGATTCAGCACGACGCCGCCGATCACGGGATCGAAGTGGACGGCGCACGGGTGAACCTTTCCAAGATGCTGGGCCGCAAGGCAGGCGTCGTAGACAAACTGACGGGCGGCGTGGCCTACCTGTTCAAGAAGAACAAAATCACCTCCTTTCACGGGCTGGGCCAACTGGTGCGGCAAGAGGGCGACGGCTGGATCGTGAACGCCGCCGGAACCGAAGTGCAGGCCAAACACGTGATCGTAGCGACGGGCAGCAGCCCCCGCGCCTTACCGCTGGCCCCGTTTGGCGGCCATATCGTGGAAAACAGCGGGGCACTGGAATTTGCGGAAGTTCCGGCCAAGCTCGGCGTGATCGGCGCGGGCGTGATCGGCGTGGAACTGGGCAGCGTGTGGCGTCGTTTGGGGGCGCAAGTCACCATTCTGGAAGCCCTGCCCGGATTCCTGATGGCCGCCGACGACGCCGTGAGCAAAGAGGCGCTGAAGCAGTTTCAGAAGCAGGGGCTGGACTTCCATTTCAGCGTGAATATCACGGACGTGCAGCAAGACAGCGCGGGCGTGACCGTGACCTACACCGAAAAAGACCAGACCGTAACCGCGCAGTTCGACAAACTGATCGTCAGCATTGGCCGCGTGCCGCACACTGCCGGACTCGGAGCCGACGCGGTGGGCCTCGCGCTGGATGAACGCGGTTTCGTGAAGGTAGACAGCCACTACCGCACCAACTTGGCGGGCGTGTACGCCATCGGGGACGTGATCGGCGGCGCGATGCTGGCGCACAAGGCCGAAGAAGAGGGCGTGGCCTTGGCCGAAATGCTGGCCGGACAGGCCGGACACGTGAATTACGACGTGATTCCGTGGGTGATCTATACCAGCCCCGAAATCGCGTGGGCAGGCCTGACCGAAAAGCAGGCCAAAGAGAAGGGCCACACGGTCAAGACCGGCCAGTTCCCCTTCAGTGCCAACGGACGCGCCCTCGGACACGGCGACCCTCGCGGCTTCGTGAAAGTGGTGGCCGACGCCGAGACAGACCGCCTGCTCGGGGTGCATATGGTTGGCCCCAACGTCAGCGAACTGATCGGAGAAACGGTCGCCATCATGGAATTCGGCGGCAGCAGTGAAGATTTGGCCCGCACGGTGCATGCCCACCCGACCCTCTCGGAAGTGGTGAAGGAAGCCGCTCTGGCCGTCAGCAAACGCGCCCTGCACATGTAAACCGGGGCGCGGGCCATTCGGGAAACAGGGTCTTTGTGGCCCCTAAGTCCGAAGCGCCCGCGCCCAGATTGTGTCTTTGGCTCTGCTTGCCTGCGGGTGGGGTTGACGTTCTCACCTTTATAACGCTATAGTTCCGCCTGTCCGAAAGGACGCCTTGAGAGGCAGTCAGCGAAGCTTTAAGCATGGATCAAACTGGTCTGTGCCTGCGCCGAGCAAACTGAAGTGGTGTGGCCCCATCGTCTAACGGTTAGGACACTACCCTTTCAAGGTAGCGATACGGGTTCGAATCCCGTTGGGGTCACCAACCTAAGCCTCCGCCTCGGCGGGGGTTTTTGCTTTTTAGGGCGTTTGGGTATGTGGCTCTTCTGCCTAACTTTGAAATACGTTGACCCTCCGCGCCGCGCCGTGTGCCCTGTGACATCATTCCGGGGTGAAAGCCATTATTCCCGCCGCCGGACTGGGCACGCGCCTTCGTCCGCTGACCTTTACGCGCCCCAAACCCGTGCTGCCTGTGGCGGGTGCGCCGATCATCGTTCACGCGCTGCACACGCTTCAGGCGGCGGGCATTACGGAAGTCAGCATCATCGTTTCGGATGCGACCCGCGCCGAGATTGGGCATGCACTGGTGGATTTGACCGAGATGCAGATCACCATGATTGACCAGCGTGAACAGTTGGGGCTGGGCCACGCGGTGCTGACGGCACGGGAGTGGGTAGGTGACAGCGATTTTTGCGTGTATTTGGGCGACAACCTGTTCGAGCACGGCGCGAAACCATTTACCGAGGCCTTTGCCCAGAGCCGTCCTGCGGCCCTCATTGCGCTGGTGCAGGTGGCCGACCCCACCGCGTTTGGCGTGGCCGAACTGGACGGCGACAACCAGATCAAGCGTCTGGTGGAAAAACCCAAAGTGCCGCCCAGCAACCTCGCGGTGGCGGGCCTGTACTGCTTCACCCCCGAAATCTTTGAGGTTCTGGACGGCATGCCGCCTTCTGCACGCGGCGAATACGAAATCACGGACGCCATTCAGGGCCTGATCGAGCGTGGACGGCGCGTGGTAGGCCAGCGCGTGGAAGGCTGGTGGAAAGACACGGGCCGCCCCGCCGACCTGTTGGACGCCAACCGCCTGCTGCTGGAGCGCATCGAATCCGACGTACAGGGCGAGGTCACCGAATCCCGCTTGACAGGCCGCGTGATTGTTCCGGCTTCCTCAAAAGTGGTACGGAGCAAAATCGTGGGGCCAGTCCTCTTGGGCGAAAACGTATTGATCGAAGACGCCTATATCGGGCCGTTTACCAGCATCGGCAGCGGCACAGTGGTCAGGATGGCGGAAGTGGAACACAGCGTCATAGACGCGCAGGCCCGCATCGAGCATCTGAATACGCGCCTGCAAGACTGCCTGATCGGGGTAAAGGCCGAGGTACGCGGCGGGCGCACATTGCCGCGCACGCACAAGCTGACCATTTCGGACGCGAGCTTGGTGGAGTTGGCGTAAGGGGGTTGGATTGAGATGATTGGGCTTGTCCCACGTTGGACTCCCCGACCCCCCAGCCCCCGCCCCCAAAGGGGTCAGGGGAGTTGTCGCTCCGCTGAGGAGGAGTGATCTTGTCGCCTCCACACTCGGCTGAATCGTTCACCTGAAGCGGAACTGCCAGTCGTTTTTAAGCTGGAATTGGCCCGCCCACTGCGTGGACGACGGCCTCACACGGAATTGGCCGGGAACGATTTGAGGTAGCGGTGTTGGGGGTTTAGCTCCTCACCCTTGAGGGGGGAGGTTGGGAGGGGGTGAGTGAGCGCCAGCGAATGCCCTTCCTTAGACTCTTGACTCTTAGATCAAGCCCCCAGAAACGCCCTTTTACACCACAATCAGCCACACCCCAACAAACCCGCTAGCCTACTGCCGAATGACCGAATTTCATCAGTTGCCTATAGACCTGCCTGTGCCTGTAGATGATGGGGCCTGTGACCATCTCACGGGCCTCACGTTTCCAGCGGTGTCTCTGCATGCCACCGCTGGCCGCGACGTAGATCTCTCGGCGCTGGCTGGACGCACCGTGCTGTACATCTATCCGCGCACTGGCACGCCGGGAGTGCCCTCGCCCCAAGATTGGGACAGCATTCCGGGGGCGAGGGGCTGCACGCCGCAATCCTGCGCCTTCCGCGATCATCACGCCGAGCTGCAAGCCCTTGGCGCACGGGTGTTCGGCCTCAGCACCCAAACCACGCCGCAGCAAGCCGAGGCCGCCGCCCGCCTGCACCTGCCTTTTCCCCTGCTCTCCGATATGGCGGGCGAACTGGGGCGGGCGCTGAGGCTGCCTACTTTTGAGGTGGAAGGGCAACACCTGTTGCGGCGCGTGACATTGATCGTCAAAGACGGGCTGATCGAGAAGGTCTTTTACCCAGTCTTTCCGCCCGACCAGAATGCTGCCAACATGATGGGCTGGCTCCGGCAGCAGCCAGCCTAAGCTGCCCTAAGTCTTCTGGCCTGCCGTATCGTGTGCAGCTTCCGGTCAGGCGGGGCGGCGCGGCTTATCATACGGGGATGAGTGACACGCCCCGGATTCACCTTGGTTCCCTCTTGCGCACGGCGGGCGACGCCCACGCAGAAGGCGAACTTGACCACCTGACCTACTTGCAGGGCGACCAGTCGCAGACCCTCCAGTTTGCCGAGCCTGCGCCCTTCGAGATAGAAATCAACAGCCTTGAGGGCGATGAACTGTACCTTCAGGGCACCTTTGAGCCGACCCTGATCATGGAATGCGCCCGCTGCCTGCGTGAAGTGCATGTGCCGCTGGAAATAGAGTTGGGAACGCTGATGCGCTACGACCCCGCCGTGCAGGAACCCTTTTTGGAAGAGGCCGACACGGGCGAGGAAGTCTTGGTGTTTGGCGACCCCGACCTGAACCTGAGTGCGTACTTGGCCGAAACGACGCTGCTGGCCGCGCCCCTGAGTGTGGTGCACGACGAGGCCTGCAAAGGCCTGTGCCAAGTCTGCGGCCACGACCTGAACGAAGGCCCCTGCGAGCACATGGCGCAGGTTCCAGTGGAAGAAATTGACGACCAGTTGGGCATTCCCGAAGGCACCACGCATGCCAGCCAGAACCCGTTCGCGGCCCTGCGCGACCTGAAGTTGTCCGACGATTGATGGCCGATTCCAGCTCCCATGAACTGACACCCCCTGAACTCACACACTTCCGAGACGGCCTGCCGCGCATGGTGGACGTGTCGGACAAGGTGGCCACCACCCGCACGGCCACCGCCGAGGGCTGGGTGCGTCTGCCCGCCGAGGCCCGCGCCGCGCTAGAGGCGGGAACCAATCCCAAAGGCGATCCCCTGACGGTGGCGCGGTTGGCAGGCCTCAGCGGCAGCAAGCGCACCGCCGACCTGATTACGCTGTGTCATCCCATTCCGGTCACGGGGGCCGATGTGCGGGTCACTCTGGAAGAGGGTGGCGTGCGAATCGTGGCAACGGTGAAAACCACTGCGCCCACCGGAGTAGAGATGGAAGCCCTGACCGCCGTGACGGTGGCCGCCCTGAATGTCTACGACATGCTGAAGGCGGCCAGCAAAGCCATCGAAATTACGGGCGTGCGACTTCTGACCAAAACGGGCGGCAAGAGCGGCGACTATAGGGCGGCAGACCTCGGCGGCTGATTGTCCGGTTAGAGGGGACAGCTTGCCGAACCGACTTGGGAACCTTCACCGGTCTTTTAACGTAGAGGGAACGTATGGGCGCGGAGCATCTTAACCCACTCTTGGCGGCCAGCTTTCCAGCGTGGCTGGACTTGCTGCACCTTGAAGCAGAGGGCGAACTGGCCCCGCAAGACCGCGCACAACTGGACGCCCTCGCCAACAATCCTGACGTGCAGGCGGCGCGGGCGGCACTGGCCCACATCACGGGCCTGCTGTCTACGCTTGACCCGCCGGACATTCCCGGCAGCGTGGCCCCAGCAGTCGCGCAGGACATCGGCTGGAGCCTGCGCTTACAGCCTTCTGCCCTCCCCCATTCGGTGGCCGCACAAGTCGCCAGCGACATCGCCTCCTCGCGCCAACTGGCTCCCCCTCCCCTGCCCCAATCGGTGGCAGCGGCGGTGGCGTCTGCCGTGCGCGTCAGTGCGGTGCTTGACACTCCGCCATCCTTGCCCCGCAGCATCGCTGCCGACGTGATGCAGGACATTCAGGCTTCGCGCTGGCTCACTCCGGCCACGTTGCCCCGTAGCCTCGCCGCCGACATTGCTTCGGATGTGGCAGCGTCGGCACGCCTGGGCCAGAGCTTGCCGCCCGCCGCGCCGTCCGTGGCTGCACCAGTGACGGCCCGGATTGCTGCACCGCCTCTTCAAGCTGCACCTGCTCCAGCACCAGCCATTCAACCTGCCCCTTCCGCCGCCGCGTTCATCTCGCAACCGCAGGCCAGCAATCCCGCGCCCTTACTGCTCGTGTCGGCCTTGCTGGTGGGCCTCCTTCTACTGGCGATCACCTCGGCTTGGCCCAATTTGGCGGCGGGGGCGCTGGTGCTGCAAACCTTGTTGGCGCAGGTGTCACCACTGGCGGGCGTGGGGCTGGCGCTGCTGTTGGTCACCAGTGCGCTGGTGACGTGGCGGCCCCGGCCCACCGTGCAGCGGTTCGGGGCGGCGGCGTTTGCCCTGTCTGCCGTGCTGACTGTGCCTGCCATGTTCGGTATGGCGGGGCGCAGCGGCGTCACCTTTGGTCAGAATGTGACCGTGAATGGGCCAGTTGCCGGGAACGTGATCGCGGTGGGCGGCCAGATTACCCTGACCGCCAACGCGGTGGTGCGCGGTGAAGTCGTAACCCTGTTGGGCGACGTGCAGCGCGATCCCGGCGCACAGGTCACGGGCCGCGTGAACGCCCTGCTGGGCCGCGCCCCCGGAGACCGCAGCGCCCTGCAAACGCCGCCCCCAGTGGGCCTCGGCATGGCCACTGCCGCCGCCTTCCGCCCGGTGCTGGGCTGGCTGGGCGCTGCCGCGTGGCCGCAAGTGTTCCTCACGCTCACTGGCAGCGTGCTGCTGCTGCTGTTCGTGGGCGGCATGGCTCCGGCATTGGCGCGGCGGCAGCGTCACGCCCCGGTTCGCACGCTGGCCCTAGGTGTATTGGCCTTGGCGGCCCTCATTGGCCCCGCGTTCGGCCTAGCGCTGGCCGGAATGCTTGGCCCCGCCCTGATCGCCACCGCCCTCGCGGCCCTGCTGATTGCCACCGGCCTCAGCGTCAGCGTGTACGACTTGGGCCGTGCGGTGGCCTACCGGGTGCGCCTGCCTGTTCCCGACGCGGTTGGGGCACTCGTTGGCCTCAGCAGCTTTGCCGCCTGCCTCAGCGCCCCCACGTTGGCTTTCGTGTTAGCGCTGATTGGCGGGACGTGGGGCGCGGGAACCCTCCTGCTGACACGGGGGCAGGGAGTCGCCAAGCCGGAAGGTGGGTGGGTAGAGGCGGCGTAAGTCTCAGCTTTGAGTGGGAGGCAGTCTAAGGGTCAAGGGTCTGAGGGTCTAAGCAAGGGCGTAAGGGCAATCGCGTTGTTCATTCACCCCCTCCCCAACCCACTGCTGCGCAGCTCTGCGAGTCCCCCCTCAAGGGAGAGGGAGTAACACCAAGCTCTTGTCTGTTGCCCTCGCCCATTGTGGGAGAGGGGCGCTGTGAAACAGCGGGGTGAGGGGTAGTGAGCGCAGCGATTGCCCTCCCTCAGACCCTTGACCCTTAGACCAAGCCCCCATATGCCAGATACCAGACCCCAACACGAGAAGGGCCAGAAGCGTTGAGCGTCTGGCCCTTCTTCATTTTTCGGAATCCCAACACCAATCCGGCTGGATCAGTTCAGGATGCGTTTCAGGTGCAGGTAGATTTCGTACCAGTCCTGCTTATCGCGGGGGCGCTTGCCACGCAGTTCGATGCGCGAGAGGGTGCGAACCCAATCGGGCGTGATTTGCGGCCCCAGCGTGGGGTCGGCCACCAAGTCAGACAGACCTTTGGGCAAGGCTCCTTCGGTGGACGCGCCGTAAAATTCGACGCCTTCCAGCAGGTCGTGAACCGTGATGGCGTAGGCTCCGGCCAGCGTTTGCAGGGTTTCTAGGCTGGGGTTGGTGCGCCCGCGCTCCAGATCGCTGAGGTACGGAACGCTGATTCCGGCGGTCTCGGCAATGTCCTTGAGCCGCAGCCCGCGTTCACTGCGGAGTTCACGTAGTCGTTCGTGCAGTTTCATATGTCACCTCCTAGGCTGCGGCGTGCGTGCTGGTGGGCCTTTCGAGCCGTACAGCACGGGTTGCCTGGGGATGCGGTCGCTTGAAAAGGCGCGGCGAGAGCATTTGCCTGTGAGCAGAATCAGGCATCCTTGATCGGAGTGTAACACCGCTTCCCGCTACGGTCAATACAGAATGTGGCCTCATGCTTCTTGCCAGCTCGGAGCCGCTCTGCTATTATCGTAATTAAGAACAGGATTCGCCGCTCCCCATTTCTGCCCCATCTGCATCACCCGATTGCCTCGCAGCGTCCATACCGCTGGAAGGAGTACCTCTATGCGTGCCCTTGATACCATTGCTGAAAGCATTCGCGTCGGTTTTGTGCATCCCACCACCGTTAAAAACACCCTGATCGAGGCTGAGAACGAGGGTGGCCTGAGCGCCGTGCGCCGCATCGAGCGCCAACTGAGCCTCGGCACCAACGCCCTGCGCGAGCGTCAGCACCCGCATACCGCGCTGGCCCAAACGTGGCTGAGTGCCAGCCGCGCTTACCTGATCACACAAGTCGAACGCAAGCACGCCGTTTGACTCAAACGGAAATAAGCGGAAGGCCAGAGCGTGGGACAGTCCCGGCTCTGGCCTTTCGCTTGATCCCAAAGTTAGCTCAGCCCGTAAATCCCCTCGTATTTCTCGTGCAAGTAGGCCACATACGGGTCGGCGGTCAGTGGGCGGCCCGTCGCAGCCACCGTAATTTGCTCGGGCGAGAGGCTGCGGCCATGCTGATGCACGTTCTCGGCCAGCCACGCCAGCAGCGGCCCATACTCGGCCTGATCTATGCCCGCTGCGATCTCGGGCGTCTGGCGGGCGGCTTCCAGCAGTTGCACGCTCAGCAGGTTGCCCAGCGTGTAGGTGGGGAAATACCCGATCAGTCCAGCAGACCAGTGCACGTCTTGCAGCACACCCTCAGCGTCGTTGGGCGGTGTCAGGCCCAGATACTCGCCCATTTTGGCGTTCCACGCTTCCGGCAAGTCGGCCACGTTCAGGCTGCCTTCCAGCAAGGCCAATTCCAGCTCGAAGCGCAACATCACATGAAAGTTGTAGGTCACTTCGTCGGCTTCCACACGGATCAGGCTGGGATTCACGCGGTTGACGGCCCGGTACAGCGTTTCGGGGTCTAGGCCCGCCGTGACTTCGGGAGCCGCCTCGGCCAACGCCGCAAAATGGCGGTTCCAGAACGGACGCGAGCGGGCCAGCAGATTTTCGAACATGCGCGACTGGCTCTCGTGGACGCCCAAACTGGTGCCACTAGACACCGGAGTGCGCTCCCAGCGCTGGCCTACGCCGCGCTCGTACATGGCGTGCCCGGTTTCGTGCCACGTGCCGAACAGGCAGGCGGGCCAGTAGGGTTCCACGCGGGTCGTGATTCTGATGTCGCTGCGACTGAAGTTGGTCTGGAACGGGTGGGCGCTCTCATCTTGCCGCGCAAAGTCGGACTTCAGGCCGAAGGCCTCGCCCGCCATGCGCCATGCGAACGCCTTCTGGGCTTCGGGGGCAAAAGGGCGCGTCAGCACGCTGTAATCGGCGGCGTCGGGCGCGGCCACGATGCGGCGCAGCAGCGGCAACGTGCGGTCACGCAGGTCGGCAAACACGGTCTTGACGTGTGCGGCCCGCATGCCCGGCTCGTAGTTGTCCATCAGGGCGTCGTAGGGGTGGGCCTCGTAGCCCAGAAAGTCGGCCTGCCGCCGCGCCAGATCGATCATGGTGGTCAAGTGCGGAGCGAAGGTGGAAAACTCGCTGTTCTTGCGGGCGTCCACCCACGCATGGTGCGCCTCGTTGCGGGCGCGGGACATTTCCTCCACAAACTCGGTGGGCAGTTTGGTGGCCTTGCCGTGATCCCGGCGCGTGATCTGCACGATGGCCGCGTCGGTGGGGTCAGCGGGTTCGCCTGCCGCAGCCAGCAGTTCGGCAGTGCGGGCGTCGGTAAAAATCTCGTGCGCCAGCCCTTCCAGCGTCGCCATCTGCTGCCCGCGCACCCGCGCCGCCTCGTCCGGCATCTGCGTTTCCTGATCCCAAGACATCAGGCCCGCCGCCGCGCCGAGGTCACTGATTTGCCCAAGGCGGCGTTTCAGTTCGGGCAAGGCCAGTTCCGGTGAGTCGGTAGGGGGAGTGGTCACATCAGCCGTGTGGGATGAGGTTGTCATGGCTTCTCAGGGTAGCGTGTCCGGGCGGCAGTTAGGCCAAATGGCGGACAGTTCGGCTTCTGCTACGGATCCCGGTCATTCCGTTATCTTCCGGGACAGCACCGAAAGCTAACTCCATTCTGGAATCCGTACTTTTCCTTCTCCTTCCAGTCGGATTTCGCAGTTATTTCATAACTGTTCAATCGGAATCCGTATGCTGTGGCGCGTGCTCATTGCCACCGCTCCCGCTCCTCGCCTGCCCCGCCCAGCAGCAAGGGCCGCACTTCTCCGATCAGATAGAGGCTGCCGCACACCACCGCCAATGGTTGTTGCAGGCTTTCCAGTAAAGCTAAAGCTTCGGCGGGAGAGTCGGTGAGGTGAACGGGCAAGCCCTCAAACAGCGGGGCGAGAGCAGCGGGGTGGGTGGCGCGGGGACTCAGCACCGCCCGCGTCAGGATGACCCGCGAGGCCAGTGGACGCAGAACTTCTGCCACCCCTCCCAGATCCTTATCGGCAGCGGCCCCGAAGATAAACGGCACGCGCTGTAAGCCCAGTTGGGGCAACAAGTCGCTCAGAGCGGCAGCCAACGCCTCCGCCCCCGCCGGATTGTGTGCGCCGTCCAGCAGCACGCGCCCGCCCGCAACAGTCGGGATGACCTCCATGCGCCCCGGCCACTCCACTGCTTCCGTCCCCTGCCGAATGACCGACTCAGTTACACCCAAACGGAGGGCGGCCAAGGCAGCCAGAGCCGCGTTTCTGGCCCCATGTGCGCCCAGCAGCGGCGTACGGAAGCGCAGGCTCTGGCCTTGTGGCAACGGCAAAGTCACTGCCCAACCCTCCCAGCCTACAGACTGCGTTTGCACGTCACCCAGCGCCCACAAATCTGCACCTTCTTCTTCCAAAATGGGCCGCAACCCGGCAGCCACATCACTCACAGCGGGCCGCCCAGCACGCAGAATCCCAGCTTTCTCGGCGGCAATGGCGGCCAGTGTATCGCCCAGAATCTCGGTATGATCCAGCGCCACATTGGTGATGACGCTCAGGGCCGGGTCAAGTGCGTTGGTGGCGTCCAGCCGCCCGCCGAGGCCCACTTCCATCACGGCCAGCGTAACGCCTGCTTCGGCAAACAGCAGGCAACCCAAGGTGGTCACGATCTCAAAGAAAGACGCTTCTACAGCCTCGGCGTGGGGCCGCACCCGTGCCAGAGCTTCGGCCACTGTCTGGTTGGGCAAGTCCTCACCCGCCACCCGGAAGCGCTCGGCAAAGTGGGTCAGGTGCGGGCTGGTAAAGAGGCCCACGCGCTCGCCGGACGTTTCTAAGATGGCGGCCAACGTCGCAGCGGTGCTGCCCTTGCCGTTGGTACCACCCACCAACACCACGCGGTAAGCCTGCTGTGGATCGCCTAGCAGCGCCAAAAGTGCCCGCACCCGCCCCAAGCCGGGATGAATGCCGAACCGCTGGCGGGCAAACAGCCAATCTAGTCCGGTTATGGCTGGCTCAGACAGACGGAGTTCCGGGGGCAAAATAGGCTTCCAGCGCGGGCACAACCTGCTTTTTACGGCTGATGCGTGCGCCGAGGTCGGCCACCTGCCCCACAGTTTCCACACCGAAGGCCTCACGCATCAGCTTCTCTTCGGTGGCACTCAGCACCAGCGTGCGGTTGGATTCGTTCAAAATGTCCACCACGCTCAGCAGCACGCCGTTCAGCCCGTCCTCTGCCTTGACCTGATCCATTGCCGCCAACAATTCCGCCTGTCGCCCAAATACATAGGCCGGATTAGTCGTTTCGATGACGCCTAATCCCCACCGCTGCATGGTCTGGGGCTGGGCCGCATCGCCAAAGGGGAAGACTTTATAATCCATCCTCAGCAGCGTTTCGGCAGGCGTGTCACCTAGATCGCTCTTGGCAGCAAACATAGCGAGTGCGTAAGCTTCCACATCGGCCACACCTGCAATCGGGGCAAGAAAAGCCACTGCTTCCCGGTCTGCCTGCGTGGTCGTCGGACTGCGGAAGTGCAGCGTGTCGCTCAGAATTGCGCTCAGCATCAGCTTGGCATCGGTCACTTCTACGGGCAAGTGGGCCTCCAAATGCAGCTTCAGCAGCAGCGTTCCCGTGCAGCCCACCGGCTCGAAGCGCAGGTAAGCGGGCTGCGAGGTGGTCAGGTCGCCCAGTTTGTGGTGATCCACCACCCGTGTCACGTCCAGCTCGCTGAGGTTAGACACCGATTGGGCGCTCTCATTGTGATCCACGAGAGCCACCGCCGAGCCGGGGGCAAGCTGGGGCAGCAGCGGGGGCGCGTCTATCCCCAATTCACGTAACACGAATGCCGTTTCAAAATTCAGATCGCCCAAGCGGTAAGCCTGTGCCTCCACACCTTGCCGGGTCAGCAGGCGTGCATAGACCAAAGCGGCAGAGATGGCGTCGGTATCGGGATTCAGGTGACCAAACACAGCAAGCATAGGCAGCAGTTTAGCGGTTCTGGAGGCCAAAGCACCAATCCACCCACCCGAAAGGCAAGCAGAAAGGCCACCCCGGAGGATGGCCTTTGCTGACGCTGAACCTAATGGCTCAGAGGGAAGAAGTTTAGAACTTGAAGGAGTAGTTGACCTTGAAGCCCTGGCCGACCGAGGTCTGGCCCTGGCTGGCGCCGGGCGTCAGGGTGGTGTAACGGAAGATGCCGTAGTTGGCAGTCAGGCCGCTGTAGCCCACCTGAGCGTATACGCCGTCCATCTTGGCGCTTTCGGTACCGACGGCCCCGTAGACGCGGTTATCCTTACGGTCAAACGCAACGTTGGCCGAGCCGATGTTCGCGCCGAGGCCTGCAGGCGTGGCACCTACTACGCCGAAGCCTTGGTAGTAGGAGTAGCCGATGCTGGCCGTCGTGCTGGCCGACAGGAACTGGTTGAGCGTCAGGCCCACTTGACCGAGCAACTCGGTGGTGGTGCCGCTGCCGACTGTCACACCGCTGCCAGGGTTGGTGATGCGGTTAGCAAAGTTGCCGTACAGGCTAGGCTGGAGAGGCACACCCGTGAACACGGGGGTCTTGACCTGAATGCCGTACTTCAGGGTGTTGGTGTCGCTGGCCGTGCCCGGAGCGGTCACGATGTTGTAGCGGAGCAAGGGGGTCACGGTTGCACCGAACAGCGTGGCAGCGTACTTGGCGGAAACCGAGAAGTCATTCTTGCCGCTGTTGTAGTAATAGGCGTCGGCAACGGTGATGTCCAGGCCTTTGACCAGAGCATTGGTAGCAGCGCCGTTGTGGTCGACCTGTGCGCCGACGGTGCTGGTCATGCTGAAGGGCACGCCTGCGATGTCCATACCGGCGCGGCCAATCTTGAGGGCGCTGTCATCGACAACAACGTTGGCAAGGGTTGCGCGGTTGGCAAACCCGACTGCTTCAAATGCACCGAACTTGACGCCAGCTTTCGCACCGAAGCCCAAGGTGCTCGCGCCACCTGCGTAAGGCTGCGAGGAATCGACGTAAGCGCCCAAAGCGATGTTGCCGAGGCTGGTTCCTGCGGCAGCGCCGAAGCCAACCTGGTCGGCGGCGTAGCGCAGCGTGTTGTTGATGGACATACCAGCATTAGCACCAGCAACAGAGAAGTCAGGGTCGATAGCGCGGTAGTTGGCAGCGAGGTTGACTCCGCCCAAGGCAGCAGTCACTTCGGTGTAGAACGCCTTGTCGCCGTTGTTAAAGGCGGTGATGGGGTTGGCTCCACCAGCAACGAAGCTGGAGGAAGTGTTAGGAATGCTGACCACGCCTTCACCACGCACACCGACGACGCCAACCTTGACGTTGTAATCGATGCCGAAGGCAGCGCGGGTACCCTGGCCGTAGGACACGCCCACGGTTCCCAGGCCTGCGGGGTTCACGGAAGCGCGGACGCCGTAGTAGTTGGGGGCCAGGACAGCGTTGGCGGTGTTACCCGTCACGACCGTCAGCTTGGGGGCGAGGGGCAAGTCGTTGGCAGCGATGTTGACGACAAGGCCACGTCCGGGGACGCCGTTCACGTCGCCGTCGTTGTTGGCATTGTTGCTGAACAGGTAGTCACTGAACTTGAACTTGTTGCTGACGGTGTCGTAGCGCACGTCGAACTTCTGTCCGCCGATGGTGCCGTCGAGGGTGGCGTCGTTCAGGGCAACCACAGGCACAACAGCTGCCGGGCTAGCGGTGTTCAAGACGTTCTCGGTGCGGAAGTTGACAGCAGCGTTATTGACGACTACTTTGCCGTCAGCCGTGACCAGCTGGCTGGCACGCACGCCGAAGGTAAAGCGGGCTGCGCTGGAGAGGTTGCTGTACACGCCTGCAGTGTCGGTGGTCGTCACGTCACCGTCGCCGAGGTTGCCGGAGGCAAAGGTGCCAGCCGTGAGGCGGCTCACGTCAAAGTTGGTGCTGCCGCTGGTGATGGCCAGTTGGCCGTAAGCGCCCGTAACGCCGCCCACGACGCTGAACTTAGGAGCGTTCTCCAGGGTGGTCACGCGGCCAGCAACGCCGGTCACGCGGTTGTCTACGGCGGTCACGCGGCCCGACAGGTTGTCGAAGTCAGTGCGCGTCACGAAGTCGGCCTGAGCAGCTTCGGCGGCGCTGACACGATCCTGAAGGTTCAGGATGTCCTGGTTCAGGAGGACGGTCAGGTCGTTCAGGGCGGCGATGGAGCTGGCGTTGTCGTCGATATCGGCACGCAGGGTGTCGTACTCGTCGGCGCGGGCGGTCAGCTCGTCGATCTGGGTCTGGATGCCGGTGATGGCAGCTGCGTCGCCTTCAGCAGTTGCCAGCTCTTCCACACGGGCTTCAAGGCGGGTGAAGTCGTCGCGGTTGACGGCGTTCTCTTCGAGGTCGCTGACGCGGACGCCGAGGGCGGTGAGGTCGGCGGCGAGTTCCTGAATGGCGTTCTGCAGCGCGGTCAGGTCTTCGTCACTGATGCCACCGGGGGCAGGAGTAACAGGCACTTC
>NZ_CP011387.1:2885000-2971983 GCF_001644565.1 Deinococcus puniceus
GCATCGCGCAGGCCGTCGCCCAAAAAGTTGAACGACAGCACCGTGAGCAAGATGGCTAGGCCGGGATAGAAGGCCACGAACGGATGCTCCAGCACCACTTCGTTGGCGTTGCTGAGCATGTTGCCCCACGTAGACACGGGAGGCTGAATGCCGAAGCCGAGGAACGACAGGGCGGCCTCACCCAAGATCGCGCCGCCCACCGCCAGCGTGCCGTTGACGATGATGATGGCGATCAGGTTGGGCACCAGATGCTGAAGCATGATCCGGCCATTTTTGGCTCCCAGCGCCCGCGCCGCGTCTACATACTCCAGATTCTTGAGGCGCAGGACTTCGCCGCGCACCAGCCGGGCCGTCCCCATCCACCCGAAGAAGGTAAAGATGCCCACGATGATGAACACGCTGGACAGCGGATTGTCGCGCAAGGCGACGATGGCTGGCACGTCGCTAACGGCGAACAGGCCGCTGAGGGTTAGTTGTAGAGGCAGCTCGGGAATAGACAGCATGATTTCGATAAAGCGGCTGATGACGTTATCGGTGCGCCCGCCGAAGTATCCGGCCAGCACGCCCATGAGGGTGCCTAATACCACGCTGAAAATAGCCACTGTGAAGCCGACCAAGAGGCTGATGCGGCTGCCGTAAATAATGCGTGAGAGCATATCGCGGCCCAAGCTGTCCTGACCCAGCGGGTGACCGGGGCCGGGCTGCCCATAAATACCTTCCAAATCCTGCGTATTGGGATCGTAGGGCGCGATCAGGGGCGCAAAAATAGCCACCAAAATCAGCAGCAAGATAATGCCGAGGCTGATCATGGCCACCTTGTGTTTCAGCAGGCGGCGCAGGGCAATTTGAAGGGTGGAATTGCTGCGGGCGCGGGGGGGCTTGGCAAGAGCGACAGTCATAGGAACCTCACGGCAACAGCCTCACGAGTACCGGATGCGGGGATCGACCACCGCATAGACGAGATCAGCGACCAGTTGAAATACCACCGTCAGCATGGCGAGCAGCATCAGCGAGACCATCACCACGTTAAAGTCTTTGCTGACCAACGCATCCAGAATTGCCTTGCCCATGCCCGGCCAAGAGAACACGGTCTCGGTGATGACAACCCCGCCAAAGAGACCGGGAATGCTGAGGCCCAGCAACGTAATGATGGGCACAATGGCATTCCGGAGAGCATGTTTAAACAGCACGATGCGGCTAGGCAGTCCTTTGGCGCGTGCAGTACGAATAAAATCCTGATTCATGACTTCTAGCATGCTGGCGCGCATGAAGCGCAGGGTCACAGCGATTTCACGCAGCATCAGAATGCTGAGGGGCAAGATCAGGTAGTGGAGTTTGTCCAGCGTGGTGGCCCAGAAGCCTGCATCTAAGGGCAAATCGGGGCTGCCGAGGCCGCCGGGGGGCAAGGATAATGCGCCGCCTGTGGCTGTGGGCAGGTACACGGCCACGAAATACAGCGCCATCGCGCCCACCCAGAACACAGGGGCGCTGAAGACCACGAAGCTAAAAAAGGTCAGGATGTAATCGGGAATAGAGTACTGGCGAATTGCGCTGAAAATGCCCAACGGGACGGCGATCAGCGTGCTGAGGATCAGTGCTGGAACCGTTAGCAAGAGCGTATTAGGCATCCGCTGCTGAAAGACGAATTGCGCGGCGGGAATGCTGTAATCCTGCGAATAGCCGAAGTCGCCCCTGATGGCCTGACCGAGCCAGAAAAAGTAGCGGGTGTACCACGGCTGATCAAGGCCATAGGCCACCTTCAGGCGGGCAATATCTTCGGCGGTGATGTTGCTGTTGCCGAAAGTCAGCTGATCAATGGGGCTGCCGGGTTGCAGCGCGGTCAGAGAGTACACGATCACGCTGATGACCAGCAGCAACGGAATCATCTGGAGTAGGCGGCGAAATGCGTAGGTTGCCATAGGTTCGGCCTCGCTATGAATGCAGGAAGGGCGGGGAGAACACCAACAAGAAGCAAAGCAGACGGGGGAAAAGCAGTGCTGCGCTTTTCCCCCTGACGTTCTGGATGATATGGTTCGTCACTGATCTTGTTCGGTTCAGCCGTCCCACACCCTCCCAGACAGCCTTATTTCTGCTTGAATTCCTCGACTGCGCCGCGAGAAGCCCAACCGATGTTGGCGGCGTTCCAGCTGGGGTACAGGGTGTAGGCGCTGAAGGTGTAGTTCACGAGGCCGGGAACCTTGGTATACACGTTAACGCGGTAGTACAGCGGCAGCGCGGGCACTTCAGCGTTCCAGATGGTCTGCATCCGGTCAAAGAGCTTGATGCGCTCGGCGAGGTTGAATTCCGTTTCGGCCTGTTTGTGCAGGCGGTCATACTCGGCGTTGACCCAGCCGGAGTTGTTCTGGCCGGAGTAGCCGTTGGCGGCGGTGGGCACACCCGAACCCTTGAAGAGGTTGCCTTCTTCGAAAATGGGGTTGCCCGTCCAGGCGTACATGGCCAAGTCCCACTTGCCGTCTGCGCCCTTGCTAAGGAAGTCGGGGCCGAAGAACACGCTGGAGGGGTAGTTCTGGATGTTGACCTGCACGCCCACAGCCTTCCACTGCGCCTGCAAAATCTGCTGAACGCGCTCGCGGGTGCTGTTGCCTGCGGTGGTGCCGAAGTTCAGGCTGAGCTTCTTGCCGCCTTTTTGCAGAATGCCGTCGCTGCCCGCCGTCCAGCCGAGCTGGGTAAACAGCGTCCTCGCCTGAGCCACGTTCAGGTTGTAGTCGCGCAGGTCTTTCTTGTACAGCTTGCTGATGGGGTTCACGAAGCTGTTGGACACGGCCTGTTTGCTCTGGAACAGGGCCTTGACGAGGGCGTCGCGGTCAATGCTGAGCAGCAGGGCCTGACGCATCCGGGGATCGTCCATATCCAGATCTTTGGCTTTCTGGCCGCGCGTGTTGATGTCGATATGCTCCCAGATCGCGCCGGGCACGAAATAGGTCTTGAACTTGCCGCGCTCGTTGCGCTGCAAATCTACGCCCTGATCGAAGGTTGGCCCGACGGCGCTGAGGGCGTCGAGTTGGCCCGACAGGATGTTGACCTTCAGGGTGTTGGTGTTGGGAATAAAGCGGTACACCACGGTCTGGATGTACTTATCTTCGCCGCCCTTGGGCTTGTTCCAGTAGTTGGTGTTGCGGGTCAGCGTGAGGCTGTTGCCGCTGCGCCACGCGGTGGGCCGGAAGGGGCCTGCCACCACTTTGGGCAGGTTGCGCGAGGTGGTGTAGCTGGAAATGAACTTCTTCCACTCCTCGTTCGTAACTTTGGCGTCTTTCTCGTTTTTGGTCTTGGCGTCGAAGGCGTTCCAAGCCGCGCCCATGACGTGCTGGGGCGCAAAGCCGGGGCTGGTCTGGTCGGCAAACAGGTAGGGAGGCTCGTAGGTGATGGTGAAGGTATCGGCGTCGGCGGTGGTGATTTTGGCCCGATCCCAAGGCGTGCGGTCAGGCACAGGCACGCGGTCATCGTTGACCAGTCTCAGCCAGAACTGGAAGTCCGAAATCTTGATGGGCGTTCCGTCGCTCCACTTGGCTTCCTTGCGGATGGTGTAGGTGACGCTGTTGCGAACGACGTCGCCCGCCGCGTTCTTGACGACCTTATAGTCGCCGTTGGCCAAAGAGGGCACGCGGGTAGCGATGTCGGCGTAGGGATCGCCGTTGTCGTCCAAGCCGATTAGGGCCGATCCCATGTAGCCGTTGATCTCGCTGGTGATGGCGAGGTTATTGGTGTTCCAGGGATCGTAGATGTTGGGCGGCTCTTGAGAAGTGCCGATAACCAAGCTGTTGTTGGCGGGGCCAGCGAGGGCCGCGCCGAGCAAAAATGCGGTGAGTGCCAGGGTCTTCTTCATATGAACCTCCGGGAGCTGGGTAAAGCTACTGATGCGTGGATGATGAGGGTCAGTATAAGGCAGCTTGACGCCTTGTCAAGTTCATGAACTCCACGTCTCAGAGGGACTTTATCTATATTTTTACATTTGGGTTCAAACGCTTCGGCATCGAAATAGTCTTCGGAATTATGAAAACTCTTTAAACCCCAAACAGTCTGCCCCGCGTTCAGCACAGCATCGCCTCGTCTCCGGCCTGAGCATCTGCAGAACAGGCGACAGCAAAACAGACGGCACTGGGCCGCCTGCTTAAGCTTGATTTATTTGGTTGAAAAAGCTCAGTGGCTGCTGCACCCGCCGCTGCCCTCTCCGGCGGGCGACTGGGCGCTGTCGGTGCGGAAGGAGTGGCCGCATCCGCAACTGCTGGTGGCGTTGGGGTTGTTGACCGTGAAGCCGCCGCCCATCATATTTTCTACAAAGTCCACTTCGCTGCCGCGCAGCAGGGCGATGCTCATGCGGTCGACGAGCAACTTGATGCCCCGGTCTACGACGATGGTGTCGCCTTCGAGTTCGCGGTCATCGATAGCCATGCCGTACTGGTAGCCGCTGCACCCGCCACTTTTAATAAACACGCGCACGCCTGCATTTTCTTTGCCGCTGTTTGCCAGAATGCCGGTGGCCCGCAGCGCACCGAATTCGCTGATGGTGATTTCGGGGGCTGCGCCGTTCCCGCCCTGATCCAGCACGCTTTGATCCTGATTCACGGAAGCCGTCATGCGTGAAGCGTAACACCATTGGCGCAACAGAAAAGTGCGCTACAAGCTAAAGCGGGTCAGGCGTTTCTGAGACAGTGACGCTTCTGCTCTGGCTGAGAACCCAGCTGTCCGGCGCTTGCCGATCATGGCATCGGCATACATTCCTTGAGCGTGGTGCTGTTAACATAGTGGGCATGACCAATCCTTACGCCGAGTGGTTCGAGCAGCTCCGCGCAGAGTATGGAGAGCAGCTCGGCTCGATGCCCTTGCCAGACGGCTTGCCTGAGCATCTGCGCCTGCTGATTCAAACGGGCGACGAAGCCGCTATCACCTTCATGATTAAGCTGGCGTGGCAGTTCGGCGCACAGGTCGGGTACGCTGCGGGCGCACGTCAGGAAAACAGCGGCGTCAGCGTATTGCGCCCAAATACTGTTCAAGCCTGAATCCTACCAACCTCAACCCTACCAACTTCAACTCTTGACCGCCCGCCCCATCAGGTTGGCGGTTTTTCCGTTTCGACAATCTGCACTGGATGACCACAAAAAACCGCCCCAGCCTAAGCTAGAGCGGAGAGTGAAGGCGGGAAGTTTTAGTCGTCGGCGGGGCTGAATGCGCCGCGCTCGCGCTGATCGGCTTCACGCAGGGTACGGATACCACGCACGATACCCAGCACGCCGAAGTAGCACACGGCGGGAATCAGGAACAACAAGATCCAGAGGATGGTGTTGGCGTTGGCCGTATTCAGGATGCCAGCACTGATCAACTCTGGCTTATAGCCTGCTACCGACATCACGATCATGGCGGCCATGAATGCTACACCTGCCGCCAGCCGCACCGGATGGTTGGTGGGGTTTTCGGCGTAGTACATGTTGTCTTTGCTGCGGTCTAGCATCGGCACCGCAAACATAGCCAACAGGAACAGGGTAGGAACAACGATTGCCCCCACGAATTCTGCACCGATCAAGCCACCGAACAGGTGAACTTCGAAGCTAGGAATGATGGCCAGTGCGCCGAAGACCCACAGCAAGTACCAGTCGGGCTTGATGTTGTTGATGGGCGTGGTGCTGGGCGGCCCGTAGTGCTCGATGGGATGCACCGGAATAAAGGCGCTGAACAGCACGATGATGGCCGCGAACATGATCGCCAGCAGCAACATGATGGGCGTCTGCTGGGTGCTGAGGGGCACGCCGACGATCTTCTTGTAGGCGATGCGCTTGGCGTACTGCGGCTGCGTGTGCTTCTGCTTGATCATCAGCAGCATGTGTGCGCCGGTGAGGGCCAGCAAGATACCGGGCAGCAACATGATGTGATAGCCGTAGATACGGGGAATGACGCCCGCGCCGGGGAACTTGCCTGCAAAGGCAGCCTGCGCCACCCATTCGCCGACCCAAGGCACAGAAGCCGCGATGCCGTAGATCACTTTGAGGGTCTGGTAGGCGTAGTTGTCGTAGGGCAACACGTAGCCGGTGACGGCGGTCAGGGCCGTGAAGATCAGCAGCAACATGCCGATCCACCAGTTGATTTCGCGGGGCTTTTTGAACGCGCCCGTGAAGTAGATCCGCATCATGTGAATGACAGCGGCAGCCACCATGATGTTGGCCGTCCAGTGATGGATTCGGCGCAGCATGTCACCAAACGGCATGGCATTGATCTTGAGGGCCGAGTGGTACGCGGCGGGGATCAGGTTGGGCTTGTCGCTGGTGCCCGGATCAAAGGAGTTGGTCACGAGGCTGTTGCTGGGTTCGTAGGCCAGCGCCAGCAAAATGCCCGTGAGAATCAGGATGATCAGGCTGAACAGCGTAATTTCACCGAGGAAAAACGAGTGGTGAACGGGGAAGGCCTTCCGCAGGAACTTGTCGTTCAGGCGGGAAATGTGCAGACGCTCATCAAGCCACTGATTCACTGCGTTCATGCAAGTTGCTCCTCTACTTCTTTCTTGAACGATTCCCACTCCGACTCAGCGATGTACGGGTACGGCATAGCAAGGAAGAAGTCTGAGACGACAAGTTGCTCGCCATCGAGTTGAACGGGCAACTGGGCCAAGGCACGTGGAGGCGGCCCGCCCGTAACGATGCAGCCGCGTTTGGGGTCAAACTGGCCGGAGTGGCAGGGACACTTCATGCCGTCGCCCTGATCGCTGTCGGCCACCGAGCAACCCGCGTGCGTACACACGTCGCTATAGGCCACGATCTCGCCGTCTACAGTGGCTTCCAGGTTGGTAGGAGCCACCAGTTGGCCTTTAGGAAACCGGAACAGCGCCAGAATGTTGTTCGGGTCGCCCTTGCGGATCACGTTCGAGCCGTCCTCGCCCTTGCCCATCGGCCACGCCCGCACCAGTTGGTCGCTCAGTTCGCTGACCTTGATGATCTGGCCTTCCTTGCTCTCTTCGGCATGAACCAGAACGTCGCCTTTTAGGGGGGGCATCTTGTCGCGGGTAAGGCGGAACACCGGGTTGGCCGTGCCCAGCGTACTGAGCAGGCTGATGCCGCCTACGGCGACGGTGCCGCCCATCGCCGCATTGATGAACTTGCGGCGCGTGATTTCGGGGTCTTTGCGTTTATAACGGGTCATCTTTTAAACCTCCTGACGGGCAAGTTGCACGCGCAGCGCAGACCTGACCAAGGGCCGTATTACCAAGGAAACTCGCCGCTCGTATCTTCGACCAAGACCTCGCCGTCCATGAAGTATTTCTTGTACAGGCCGATGGCGATGGCAATAGTAAACAGGATCATGGCGGCATAAAACCCTTCCATCGCTACGTTCGGCATCTCTTGGTTTTGCCAAGCCGCATAGTCTGCACTCATCTGCCGAATAAACAGGACACTGAAGACCAACGACAAGATCAAAGTCACGATCATGCTGAGCATCGCTACAGGTGTAGCCCGGACTTTATGAATACCGGGGTGAAGTTCCAGACCTTCGGCCCACACGCTGTACAACCCGATGAGTCCGTAAGTGAGCAGCACCATGATGAAAGTGGCGAGGAAGATTTCAGGCAAATTGATGTCTTCGGGAACAAAGCGGCTGCGGTTCTTCAGGACGGCAGGATCGATCTTGGTTTGCCCTTCGGCCACTAGCGCGGGCGTCAGCGGCTCCTCGATCTTGTTGCCCCACGAATTCAGCACGTAGTTGGCGACGGCGTAAATCTCGTTTTCCTTCAGATTGGCATACGAGGGCATAGAGCCTTTGCCGTTCTTCAAGATGGTATGCACGTACACCGGGTCTTTCAGAATCTTTTCGTCTCCGGCCAGTGCGGGGCCTGCGCCGCCCTGACCTTGCAGGCCGTGACAGCCCGCACAGGCCGTTGCGCCGGAAGCCACGACTCCCTGCTCATAGATCTGCTTGCCCAGCGTCGGCCATTCTTTGCTGATGCTGGCGGTGACAGCCGGGTCTATGACCACAGGCTCGGGGGCCGTTTCCTTGTTGAACAGGAACAGCAGAATAATCCACATGATGGCCGCGCACACGATGGCGACCCAGGGCATGACAGCGTCGTTTCTCTCCACGTTCCCTCTCCCTCGCGCGTGAAATGGCCTAGGGGTTCCCTCCACGCTCCGGTCTTGGTTTTCCGGTGTCTTGGGGTTCCCGTCTAGCAGCCTGATCAGCGTCAGCATAGCACGCACCGATGGCGTTCCCAACGGTGTTTCACAGCGCAGGAACCAGACTTCGGCACGGTCATCATGCGCCTTACCGAGCGGTTAAATGTCCCCCGACTTCACAGTCTCTAAGGACGGACTTCACAGTCTCTAAGGACAGTCCCTCGGTTCTCTGCAAGCCGCTTCAGACGGTGTGTCCCAGTGCCATCAGCAGAGGCCACAGCACATCGGCCAGCAGGATCACGTCGCGGTTCTCGGGATGCTCGCGGGGGTCTAGGCCGCCCTCGGACAGCAGGGCCAGTACCAGCGGGCGCGGCGTCCACAGCACCCCCACATCATGGTGAACGCCGCCCAGTTCCCCACTTTTGCTGGCGGTGCGGTACAGGGGTTCTCCGTCTGGGCCACACGGCACGCGCCGCCCGATCAGGTCGCGGTACTGCTGGCGCGAGAGGATAGAGAGGGCCAAGTCGGTGTGTGTGCTGTTCAGATAGTCGCCCCGCAGCAGTCGTCCCAACAGTTCGGTCTGATCCTGAGCGGTGGTGCGGTTGCGCTCGCCCCGGCGCTGGGCCTCGTTGCGCTGGTCAGGTGGCAGTTGCAGCTTGCCCACCAAACGGGTCAGGGGAAAGCCAGCCGTATTCAGCCAAGCGTTCACGGCGTCCACCCCCAGCCGCTCTATGACTAGGTTGGTGGCGGTATTGTCGCTGACCACGATCATCAGGGTCAGAATGTCCTGCCAAGTCAGGCGGAGACCCGCGCCCAGTTCGTGCAAGATACCTGCACCCGGCACGCGGTCTGCGGCCTCCATCGTCACGCGCTCACTCAAAGCCCATTCGCCGCGCTGGGCCGCTTGCAACGCCATAATCAGCAGCGGAATCTTGATGGTACTGGCCGCCGGGAACACGCGGTCTGCATTCAGAGAAAACAACTCTTGCCCCGCCTCGTCGCACACCCGCACGCCCACCACGCCTGCAAAACCACGCCCGCGCAGTTGGCCCGAAAAGTCAAACCTCATGGGGGCAGAATAAACGGATCAGTCGGGCAGGCCGGACAGGTCCAAGCTCGCCAACGCCGCGAACGGGTGCGCCGTGCCCACCGGACGCAGGGTGCAAAACGGTGGCCCGCCCTCCGGCTCTACGCGGTGCGGGCAGGTCGGGCATTCGGGAAACGCCTGATCGGTGTAGGCCAAGTCAGGGTCGGCAGAATTTACAGACCACTCCCGCCCACATCCGGCCCGGAACAACACGGAGCGGGCAGACGGGGCGGGTTGGAGTGTGCTGGGAATCTTGGATTTAGCCACAGTGTCGTTTAAGCGTGCAGCCGCAATTAGTCAAGATTGGCGATGCCCTCGCGGATGGCGTACAGGGCAGCCTGCGTGCGGTTGTTCAGTTGCAACTTGGTAAAGATTTCCGATAAGCGGTTGCGAACGGTTTTTTCGCTGATGTCGAGGCGCAGGGCGATGTCTTGGTTGGAAAAGCCCTGGGCCAGCAGCTTCAGAATCATGGTTTCGCGCTCGTTCAGGTCGGCGTGCTTCTCGCTGGGCAGTTCCTCACGCTTGTCACGGAAGTCGTCCAGCACGTTCTGGGCCATGTCGGCGTCCAGCAGGGCTTCCCCGCCCGCCACCCGCCGAATCGCGTCAATCAGGGTGTTGGCGTCGGCGTCCTTCAGGATGTAGCCGCGTGCCCCAGCCTTCACGGCCTCGAACACGTAACGGTCTTGGCGGTACATGGTGATCATGATGACCTTGGAGTTGGGGTCGATTTCCAGAATGCTCTGGGTGGCCTTCACGCCGTCGAGTTCCGGCATCTGAATATCCATCAGGATCACGTCTGGGTGCGTGTCGGCGGCGTAACGGATGGCCTCGCGCCCATTGGCCGCCTCACCAATCACGCGCATTCCCTCGGATTCCAGCAGGCTACGGAGTCCCTGACGGAACAGCGCATGGTCATCGACGAGCAGTACCCGGATCATGGGTGCAGTGTACGGCGCAGGCGGCGGGCAAAAACGGAAGCGAAGTGGCAGAGTGGGGCCAGAGTGCCCAAGATGACGGATAGGTCAAGACCCGCAGCCCTTCTGGCTACCGCGCACTCAATCTATGCACGGCGATAGGAATCTGTAAGCACCTGCCCTTACACTGGCCCCTATGACTTGGTTTGATGCTCTGCTGGTCACGCTGCTGGCTGTGGTCACGGCGCTGGGTGCCCGGCGGGGGTTGGCAGGCGTGGCGTGGGGAGTGGGCGGCGTCGCGGCCTGCTTTCTGGCTAACTTTTTGGGTACAGGCGCGGTGGCTGCCGCCATTATCGCGTTGGCGCTGGGCGCGGGCGTGGCTTACGCGGCCCAGCGCCTGATTCCCAACCCGCTGGAGCGTCCGTGGCAGTTGGCCGCAGGGGCGGTGGGCGGCTTTACGCTGGGCAGCGTCCTCATCACGACGCTGGCCCTCGGGTTCCCCATAGAAATGCGCGTCGGGCCGCAAGGCCGCACCGGAATCTACCCGTCTAGCAACCTGTCGCCCGTGCTGTACGACGCCGTGAACAACTCGGCCATCAAGGGGCAGGTCATGGGCATCTGGGGAGCCAATCCCGCGCTGAAAACGCTGCTGGTGCCGGATCAGACGCGTGTACGGTGAGGGGTGTGGGCGGCGTTTAGGTGGTTACTGGTCTAAAGGTCGAAGGTCTAAGGTAGTGGGGCAACGGCGGTAGGCCGGGGTTCTTAGTCCCTTAGACTAGACCCTTAGACGCCTTCCACACGCCGCATCAGTCCCTATTACCCCCGCTCTAATACCCCCGGTTCGTCGTCTCTGCGCCGCGTTCTTCCAGCCACGCCGTTACCGTCGCCACTGCCGCCTTTACGCCCGGCGTAATAATGGGGCCACCAAAGCGGGCCAGCCGCACCAAGAATTGTCCGTCTGGGCGCGGATTCACGTTCACCAATACTTCCTGCGTCAGTTCGCCCTCTACCACATGGGCCAAAAAGACCAAGCCGTCTTTGGCGAGGCTGCGGTAAGCGTCCAGCAGCACTACCGTCCAGCCCACCGGATCGGCGGCATGTTGGCCCCCGCGTGCCGTGTATTTGTCAAAGTGTGTTTGGCTGAGGTTCTGGGGATGCAGGGCGTCGGGCAGGCGCAGGATGGCGTGTGGCACAGCAGATTCTTCCTTTGGATAGGGAGCGAAGCTTACGGCGGCGGAGTCGGTGGGGTGGGCGGTGGGAATAAAGCGGGCGTGATGTACGCCGAGTCCCAAATCCCGCCATTTCAGCGCGTATTTGGTTTCCAAGGCGGCGGCGGGCGGCTCGGCCAACTCCACACGCATCACGCCGCTGGCTTCGGCTTCGGCACAGGCAAACTCAAAATACTCGTCGTGATCGGTGGTCAGCAGCACCGCGCCGCCCGGTTTCAGGCGGTGGGCGGCCAACTGGAAAAACGGCACGCGCAAGAGCCGCTGTTCGGTGTGTCCAGCTTTAGGCCAGGGATCGGGAAAATTGACGATGATGGCGTCCAGTGATCCCGCTGGAATGACTTCGCGCACCACGACGCTGGCGGGCAATTTGGTCAGCACGGCGTTGGGTAGGCCCGCCGCACGCAAGCGCCGCTCGGCCTTCAGCAGCGACACGCCCGACAGTTCTACACCCAAATAGTTCGGAGCTTCCGGGAAGGTGTGGGCAAATGGCGGCCAGAATCGCCCGTCGCCGAAGCCGACTTCCAGCACCCAAGGCCGCTCGGCGGTATCGGGGAACAGGCGGGCAGGCGTTTCGGGAAACAGGAAGTCGGAGAGTTGGAAAATCATGGCTGTACTTCCGCAGGAGCTAAAAATTCGGCGGCGAGGCGGGCCGCGTCCTGCAACACAGAAGCGTAGGTATGCTCACCCGGAGTACAGCGGCCCAGCGCCCACACGCGGTCTAGGCGGCGAATGCGGAAGCCGTCCAGTTCACTGGGGGCCGGGGTAAAAAAGCGCACGTCGTAGGGCGGCGCACCGTCTACGGCAGCGGCGGTGGCCTCGCTGCCGATCAGGAAAATGCCCGCGCGGGCCAAATCGTCGGCCAAAAAGTCGTAGGCCACTTCCGACAGCCGCCCCGCCTCTTCCATCGTGTCGCCAATCAGCAGACGGGCTTTCAGGAACGCGCCCACCGCCAGCACCACGTCGCGGGCGTGCAGTTGCGGGCCTTCCCAAGTGGAAATGACGACTTCCGATGCTTCTTCATCCAGCGCGGTCACGGTGCTTTGCAGCAGATGAATCCCCGCCGTGCCTTCGATTTCAGCTTTCAGGTGGCGGTGAAAAGCCCAGCCGTCTTGCTCCGGCGCGATGCGGGCGGCAACCTCTCCAAACACACTCCCCGGCGGAAAATCGGCCCCAGCGATGGTGGGCGCGTACAGGTTGCCCAGATGATCGAGCGCCTGTGAGACCAGCAGCACGTCTTTCCCCGCCCGCGCCAAGCGCCACGCCAGTTCGGTGCCCGCCAAGCCCGCGCCGATCACGGCCACATCGTAAACGTGCCCCGGCTGCGGCTGGCTGCGGGGCGGAGTGCCGTGTTGAGAAAAGGAACCGAACATCAGTCGCGCAGTCTAGCAAGCGGCGGCCTGCTTTACCCTAAGCCTGTGCCCCTGCCCACCTTCGCCCCCAGCATTCTCAATTCCGGTTATGCCTACCGGGACAGCATCGGCGCGGCGGGACAGGGCCAGACGGTGCTGGCCTTCCTGACCGGGCGCTACCGCCACTCGGACGCCGAAACGTGGGCGGCGCGACTGGCAGCGGGCGAAGTGACGCTGGACGGACAGATCTCCGACGGAACAGAACGGCTGCGGCAGGGGCAGACGCTGATCTGGCAGCGCCCACCTTGGCAAGAGGAACCCGCGCCACTGGGCTTTGACGTGCTGTACGAGGACGAATCACTGCTGGCCGTGTCCAAACCCTCGGGTCTGCCGACTTTGCCGGGGGGCGGATTCCTAGAACATACGTTGCTGACGCAAGTGCGGAAGCGGTACCCGGAAGCCACACCGCTGCACCGCTTGGGGCGCGGGACATCGGGGCTGGTGCTGTGTTCGCGCACGCGGGAGGCAGCGTCGGGCGTGCTGCGCGGCTGGCGCGAGCATGAAGTACAAAAGACCTACCGGGCGCTGGCCTCGGGCCGGAGTCCAGAGGATTCTTACCGCATCAGCACGCCGATTGGCCCGGTGCCGCATCCGGTGTTGGGCAGCGTGTACGCCGCGAGCGCCACCGGAAAACCCTCGCTGAGCGTGGCGCGGGTACTGGAACGGCGCGAGGATTCCACCCTATTCGAAGTGGATATTCACACGGGCCGCCCGCATCAGATTCGCATTCACCTCGCTAGCATTGGGCTTCCGCTGGTGGGCGATCCGCTGTATGGGCCGGATGGCTTGCCGCTCCCCTATCTGCCCGGACTGCCGGGAGACTTGGGCTACTGGCTGCATTCGGCGCGGCTGGGGTTGGCCCATCCGGTCACTGGGGCGTGGTTGGAACTGAGTGCGCCCGCTCCAGTCTTGCTCCAGAGCAGGCGCGAGTCATCTTGAAGTTTCGGTTGACCTACGCTTCCGGCTGATCGCGCTTGGGCTTGGGAGCGGGGGCGTCGGGCAGGCGCTTCAGTTCGCTGGCGGGAATGCCCAGCAACATGCCCTGATCGGTGTGCACGTCTACGGTGCCGGACAGGGGGTGCAGCTTGGTTACTTTGCCGCACGCGCCGCTGCCCTCATGGCACACTTTGGCGTTCTTGCGGGGCAAGTCTTTCAGCAGGTCTACGTACTGGGTGTGCTCGAATTGCAGGCAGCACAGCAGGCGTCCGCAGGGGCCACTCAGTTTTTCGGGGTTCAGGGGCAACTGCTGATCGCGGGCCATGCGAATACTGACGGGCGCGAAGTCTTGCAGGTGCGTGCTGGAACAGTTTTCACGGCCACACGCGCCCAACGTGCCGATCATCTGCGCCTGTTCACGCGGGCCGATGGCAGCAAAATTAACGCGGGCGCGGGTGTGCTTCCGCAGTTCTCCGATCAGGCTGCTGAGTTCTATGCGGTCTTCGGCGCTGTAGCTGACGGTGACGAGGCTCTCGTCCAGCGTAAATTCCACAGCGACCAGTTTCACGGGCAACTGCCGCTCACGGGCGCGGGCACGCAGCAGCCATTTCAGGTCTTCGCCCTGACGGTGCAGGTCTTCCCAGCGGGTCAGGTCTTCCGGCGTGGCCGCACGCAGCACCGCGCCGTAGCGGGCCTGTGGTTCGGGGACAGTGGCCTCGCCGCGCACTTTGGCAACTTCGGGGCCGCGTTTGCCCTGCACCACCACCCGCGTGCCCACCGGGTAGGGCTGCTCGCTGAGCATGGCGTGAAGCCGGGGACTCCGCTCGAATCGGATGGGAAGGACAACCACGCCTTGCACAATGTCACGCGCAGGGGGCGGGCGTCGAGAGGTGATGCACATTGGGCAAGCAGGTTGTGGGCTGTGGGCCGTAGGGTGTGGGAAAAAGCGGTGCGATCTGACGCCAACGCACTGTCCTTCCTACCGCCCACAATCCACGTCCTACACCCCAATCAGTGTCTTTCGGCCAGAACTTCGATCTCTACCCGCACGTCACGCGGCAGGCGGGCCACCTGTACGGTGCTGCGGGCCGGGTAGGGGGCCGAAAAATGCGCCTCATACACGGCGTTCATGGCAGAAAATTCGTTCATGTCGGCCAGAAACACGGTGGTTTTGACCACACGCTCCAGATCGGTTCCGGCGGCGGCCAGCAGAGCCTTCAGGTTGGCGATCACCTGTTCGGTCTGCTCGGTGATGCCGCCTTCCACCATGCTGCCGTCGGGCTTCAGGGGAATCTGGCCGCTGGTGACCACCAGATTGCCGAAGGTAACGGCCTGGCTGTAGGGGCCGATGGCGGCGGGGGCGTCGGGCGTTTGCACGATATCTTTCATGCCGCCTACTGTACCCGTTGAAGCCCGACTCTGTTTGAGCAACTCTGTTTCGACTGCTCTGTTCCAACAGCCACCCCCCGAACGCTGCGCCTGCTGAAGGAGAATCAGGAACCCGGCAATGAGGAATCCGGGTCAGTGATGAGGGTCTTGCATAGGCTGGGTCTTGGCCGATGCCACCGAAACAGGGGCGCTGAGCGCGGGCCGGGTGGCGGCGTGGGCCACCTGACGGCTGTGCAGCATGCGGCGGGAAATCAGGATGCCCAGCAGCACCGCAATGCCCAAAACCCCCAGCAACACGCGGTGTTCAGGCACCAGAATGACGCCTAGCAGCGTGAAATACACCACCGTGAGCAGCAGATAGGTGAGCAGGCTGTTGCCGCGCCGGGCACTCAGCAGCACATCGGCGTAGGTGGGGCCGTCGGGTTGGCGGATGGGCAGAGCGTAGTTCGGGAGGCGCAGGCTGCGGCCAATATCGACGATCACGGCGGTGATGTTGTCAGGGCCACCTGCATCGTTGGCCGCGTTCACGAGGGTGCGGGCCACCTGATCGGGCGTGTTCTGGCGGGCCAGCAGTTCCAGCAGATGCGGTTCTTCCACCACGCCCGAAAGGCCGTCACTGCACAGCAGCAGGCGGTCACCGGATTTGAGCGGGAAGCCAAACAGTTCCAGCCGCACCCGTTCTTCTCCGCCTAGCGCGTTGCTGACCACGCTGCGCCACTGGTGATCGCGGGCCTCGGCTTCGGTCAGGTTGCCCAGCCGCACCTGTTCGGCCACCCAAGAATGATCGTCGGTCAGGCGGTGCAGTTCTCCGGCACGCAGCATGTAAGCCCGCGAATCGCCCACATGCGCCACAATCGCCGCTCCCCGGTCTATCAGGATGGCCAGCAGCGTGGTGCCCATGCCCACGTATTCGCCCACCGCATGCCGCAGCACCGACAGATTGGCGGCCTGCACCGCTTCAGCAAGGCGTTCGGGGGGCATGCCGCGCCCATCTAGGTAGGCCTGACTGAGCGTGTCGAGTGCCAGATTGGCCGCCAGTTCGCCAGCGGCATGGCCCCCCATTCCGTCGGCAACGGCATAGAGGCCACCTTGCGGTAAGTCGAGCGCCAGGGCAGCGTCCTGATTGACACCGCCCTGACGTTGACGCCCCACGTCCGTGAGCAGCCCAGAGGACATGGAAGGCGTCGCTGGGAAGCGCATGAGGTCAATATAAGGCAAGCGTTAGGAGAAAGGGTGTGCTAAACCTGTCTGACTCTCAGAGACCAGCAGAAGTCCGGTTTCCGCCACTCTCATGATTCCTGCCCCTGCTCACGCAGCCACATCATCAGGGCCTCGGCGCTGGCCGGGTTGGTCGCCAACGGCACATCATGAACATCACACAGGCGCACGAGGGCCGATACGTCGGGTTCATGCGGCTGCGCGGTCAGTGGGTCACGGAAGAAAAAGACCGCCAGCACGCGCTCCTCGGCCAGTCTTGCCCCGATCTGTTGGTCGCCGCCCAGTGGCCCCGACAGCACCCGCTCTACATTCAGCCCGGTTTGCTTGGCGAGAATGCTGCCTGTAGTGCCGGTGGCCACCAGATGAAAGCGGGCCAGAATCTCCCGGTGGGCGAGGGCAAACAGGGCCAGCTCCAGCTTTTTCTTGTCGTGGGCGATGAGGGCCACTTGTCGCCGCCCAGTGATTGCGCTCCCGTCTGCACCTTGAACACTGCCGCCTTGAACCGTCATGCGGGCCATTGTTTCACGCGCCGCTCTGGTGATGAATGCCCCTTCTGAATGTCTGCGCCACTTATACTGGGTTCAAAATACTGGCGTTCAGAATCCTGGCGTTTACGTTCCTCCCTCATCGTCCGCTGGCCCTCTCCGACGTTCCCGCGAGGTTTCGCCCATGACCACCGCACCCCGCCCGCAGTCCGAACCCGCCCGCCCCTCTCCTTCTTCCCGGGCCAATACAGCCGGGGCCGCTCCCACCGATCTGCACGGCCTGTTCGCGCTTCAGCAGGCGCACCGGCCCAGGGCGGCAGGGGCCAGTGTTGCGGAGCGTCAAGCGCTCCTCCGGCGGTTGCACGACGCCATCAAAGCGGGGCGGGTGGCCCTGGCAGGCGCGTTGGCTGCCGATTTGGGCAAGAGCCGCGCCGAAGCCGAACTGACCGAAATTCATCCGGTACTGGAAGAAATTCAGCATGTGATCCGCGCCCTGCCGCGCTGGGCCGCTCCCAAACGTGTGCCGACCACCGCCATGATGCTGGGGGCACACAGCGAAATTCGCGCCGAAGCACGCGGCACCACCCTGATTCTGAGTCCTTGGAATTACCCGGTGAATCTGGCGTTGGCCCCGTTGGTCGCAAGTCTGGCGGCGGGCAATACGGTGATCCTGAAGCCCAGTGAGAAAGCTCCAGCCACCGCCCGCGCCCTCCATCACCTTCTGGAACGCACCTTTCAGCCGCAGTTGGTGGCCGTCGCCCTCGGTGGCCCGGACGTCGCGCAGACCCTGACGACTCTGCCCTTCGATCACATCTTTTTTACGGGCAGCGGCGCGGTGGGGCGGCAAGTGTTGCGGGCCGCCGCCGAGAACCTGACGGGCGTGACGCTGGAACTGGGCGGCAAAAGTCCGGCCTTGATAGACGCGAGCGCAGACCTGACCCTCAGCGCCGAGCGGATCGCGTGGGGCAAATTGCTGAATGCGGGCCAAACCTGCGTGGCCCCCGATTACGTCCTGATTCCCGAACACTTGCGGGATGCATTTGTGCAGCACCTCGACGCCGTGATTGCCCGCCGCTACGGAGACCGGGCGTGGTTGCGGGTGGGGCCGGATTATGGGCGAATGATAGACAGCCGCAGCGTAGAGCGCCTCTCTCGCCTGACCGCAGACAGCGTGGCACAGGGCGCGAACATCGCTGTGGGGGGCGAGTTCGATACCGGAGCCAAGTTCATTTCGCCCACGGTAGTGATAGACGTGACGCCCGACATGCCGCTGATGGGGGAAGAATTGTTTGGCCCGGTGCTGCCCGTGCTGACTTACCGCACGCTGGATGAGGCCTTGGCGCTGATCAACCGACTTGATCCTCCGCTGGCCCTCTACGCCTTCGGGGAAGACAAGACAGCGCTGGAACGCATCAAACGTGGCACCCAGAGCGGCGGCATGGTGGTCAACGGCACCATCATTCACCTGACCAATCCGCATCTGCCGTTCGGCGGCGTGGGGGCCAGTGGCATGGGCAATTATCACGGTGTACACGGCTTCCGCACCTTCAGTCACCAGCGGGCCATCCTGACCGAACCGAAGCAAAGCGCCACCCGATTCGCGTTTCCGCCGTATGGCCGCGCTGCGCCGCGCTTCGTGACTTGGCTCCTGCGCCAACTGGAGAGGCAGACTGGGCCGCGTGAATGACGGTCTGAACGGGATAACCGGGGTCATCACGGGGGGCGGAAAATCCAGCCGATTTGGAAGTGATAAGGCGTTGGCCCTATTGGAAGGCCGCCCCCTCCTGCACCACGTCGCGCACAGTTTGGACGGCTGCGGCCTGCGCTTGCTGGTGGCCCCGCCCGGCAAATATGCGTTGGGGGGTTGGCAACCCGTCCCCGACACCCGCCCCGGCGAAGGCCCGCTGGCCGGGTTGGAAGCGGCGCTGGGCGTGAGCCTTCACCTCCGGGGAGCGGGATGGGTGGCTTTTACGGGCGTAGACCTGCCCCGCCTGACCCCCGACTTCTGGCTCACGCTGGCCGCTGCCCGCACGCCGCACGCGCTGAGTGTGCAACCGCTGGACGCCGAAGGCCGCCCCCAACCGCTGGCCGCGCTGTACCACACGGCGGTGCTGCCCCACATCACCGCCCTGTTGGATGCCGGAGAACGCAGACTCCGGGCCGCTGCTCTGGCTGAACGTGTCGTGACGGTTTTGGGCATTGCGCCGGGAGTGTTGCGGAATGTGAACACGCCCGCTGACCTGTTGAACCTGCAAACCAAACAGCAATAAAAAAATCCGCCTCTCGGCGGCGGTTGTGTTAACTTGATTGAACAGAGTATAGCGCGGTATGCAGGGCAAGTCAAACTATGCGCTCGGCCCATTTGATGCCGTTCAGTGCAGGACATCAACCGCGACTAGAGCGGCAAGAACTCCTCTGCTAGCCATACGCTGCCTTGTGCGCCTTTTTCATCCGTGCATAGTCGGCGTTGGCTTCGGCCTCTTCCCATTTGGCCTTGAAAATCCGGGCAGATTCAGCTTTCACCGGGTCTTCGGGCGTGCGGCGCAATTCGTCGCGGCCATGCGCTCCACTTTGCCCCTTTTTGTCGTCGGGTACAGGGCCGTCGTACTTCTTGCCACCCTTGTGATTGGCATAGCGCCGTGAGCGCGTAAAGCCCATCTGCAAAAACTTGCGGGCCATGTCCGCGCCCACAAAATCGCCCGCCTTTAGGTAATCCAGAAAGAGGGCATAAATGGTTTCGCTGCTCTCGCGGGCCACATCGGGTGTGGCAAAGCGCCAGTGGGGTAAAATCTCGGATTTATAGGGCTGCACCAACAGGACGCCCTGTTCTCCCACGCCCACCCGGTACAACTCAGGATGGGCGCGGAGATCAAGTTCGGCGTAATGCAGGCTGTAGTCGAATTTAGGGGGCATGACCTAGACGGCTCCGGGAGCAGATTCCGGCCACTCCATTGCTCTAACGGAACAGCGCCCTTAGAACAACTGCGTTCTGGAATCTGCATTGCTCCTACTCGCTTTGCTCGGTTCGAATCTTCAATTCAAACGGAGTTTTTACGTCATCCGGTCATCGTCCATCATCGCGCTGAGCATCCAGCGGATTTTGTCTACCGTCGCGGCGTACCCGTTGTACAAGTCTGCGGTGGCGGGATCGTTGGCGTCGTCTACGGCCTGAGAATCGTCGCGGTAGCCCCGGCCCACGCGGGTCAGGTCGTCTACAAGGTCGGACACTTGGGCGCGGGCATCGCGCACGGTATCGGTAGGCACGCGCACCACGCTGAAGCGGTCTACGTCGGCGGGCGCGGCAATCGGGCTGCCGCCGAGGGCCACTAAGCGTTCGGCCTGCTCGTCGATGCTGGGAAAGATTTCTTCGATGAATTCATCGTAGGCAAGGTGCAAATCTCGGAAGAAGCGACCCCGAATATCCCAGTGATACTTCTTGAATTTCAGGTACAGGCTGATGGACGTGGCGAGGTTACGCTGCAACGTTTCGGCCACCACGGCGAATTCTTCCTCGCTGAGGTAGCCGTGATCCACGAGGCGGTTATGCACCGTGTTCAGGTGCGCGGCGTCGGCCTTGGAATCGCCGCCTGCCACCACGCCCTGAGTGCCCACATTCTGGTCGGCGTCTTTGCCTTTCCCCTTCTTGCCAGCTTTCTGCGTCATGGCTTTAACCTACCCTCCCGCCCTTGCCGCGCCCATACGTGGATTCTTTAGGCTTGACCCACTATTCGGTCGTCCGGTACAGCAAGCGGTTGTCCTGCACGCTCATTTCAACTTTTCCCAATTCCTGCAATTCGGTCAGGTGGGCGGCCACCACAGCGCGGTTCAGCACCACCGCCGAAGGATTGGTCATGGTGATATTCAGGGCGGCGCACACGCGGGCCAGCAGTTCATCGGTGGTGGCGGCTCCGGCCTGAACCGCGTGCAGCACAGCGTCGGTGGTGCGGGCGTAGGCGGCGAGGTTGGCAGCCACCAGCCCGGCCAGATCGGGGGTCGGGTCGCCGTGGCCGGGCAACACCACGCGCACGCCTTCCAACTCCCCCAATCTTGCCGCCGCCTCCTTTTGCAGACCTGAATCGGCGCAAAAGGTCAGCGGGTGCTTGTGCAGGGCTTCTGCCCCAAATAGCGCGTCGGCAGCGTACAGCACGTCTCCGACACGCACTGCGTACATCATGGAGGCGTGTCCGGCCACCTCCAGCAACTCCACATCTGCGCCGCCGATGCGGGTCAGGCCGGGTTCGGGGGCAAGGCGGGCGGGACTAGGCGGGGCCAGCAGGAATTTGTTCTGCAAGTCGGCGGGGGGCCGCGCCCCGAAGAGCGTGATGGGTTCCAAGATCGGGTGCGTGATCACGGCGTCTTCCAGCGGCGGCGCAAAAATTTTGAGTTCTGGGTAGCGCTTCAGCACAAAGCTGTTGCCGCCGTGATGATCGGCGTGGCTGTGCGTGTTCAGGATGCCGGTGGGCTGCAACCCCGCGTCGGTCATGGCCCGCAGCAGTTTTCGGGCGTGCGATTCGTCCAGCCCGGTGTCTATGACCAGTGCGCCGCCGCGCCCGTCCTCTATCAGCACACTGTTGACGGCGGCGGGAAAGTAGTGCACACCGGGGGCAAGGGGCAGCAGAGCAGAGGCCATAGCCAGCAGAGTACAGGCCACACCGGGTGAAAGATTAACTTTGCTTAATCAATCGCTTGATCGTTTGATGTAGAGTGATTTCTAACAGGCCGAACGCCTCGGCCCCATTCTCAGTGTGCCCCAAGGAGAACTATGCCCCGTCTGCCCAAACTTGCGATCATCGTCGGAAGCACCCGCGCCACCCGCTTTGCCGATAAACCCACCGCTTGGTTTTCCGGCCTCGCCTCGCAGCGCACCGACGCCGAATTTGAAGTTGTCGACCTGCGTGATTTCCCCATGCCCTTCTTCGATGAAGTGGCCTCGAACGCCTACGCACCTTCTCAGAATGAAGTGGCGCAGCGTTGGCAGCAAAAGCTAAAGGAATTTGACGGCTACATTTTTGTGACCGCCGAGTACAACCACGCGCCCACCGCCGTCCTGAAAAACGCGCTGGACTACGCTTATACCGAATGGAACAAAAAGCCCGCCGCCTTCGTGGGCTACGGCTCGGTGGGCGCAGCACGGGCCATAGAGCAGCTTCGGATGATCGCTGTGGAACTCCAGATGGCCCCCACCCGCACCAGCGTGAACATTCAGGGCGGAGACTTTTTTGCCGTGTGGCAGCAAGGCAAAGACATTGCCGAACTGACCCATCTGCTCCCCAGCGTAAATTCATTGCTGGATGAAGTGGTCTGGTGGGCCAACGCTCTGAACGCGGCGCGGGAAGCGTAAGCGGCGGCAACTGGGGCAGTCTAAGGGTCTAAGGAAAGGCAACGGCCCAAGCTCTGGCGCTCGCTTTTCAACTAACCCCCCCGTTGCTTCTCAACGCCCCCCCTTAGAAGTGGGGACAAAAGCTGTTGCGCTCCCCTTGAGGGGGGCTGGCTGCGAAGCAGACTGGGGGGTTCGCCCGGAATCGTCAACTCCAGTTGCCAAGCTCCAGCTCTTTCCAACAGAACGCAGAGGCGGCCCCGTGCTTCCTCTGCTGTTGCATGCACTGTTTTATGCACTGTTGTATGCACCGTCGTCCCTTCACCCGGAACGCCTGACCCGTCCCCTTTGCCATGCGGGTGTACCCTCTCCCCCGTGACCTCTGCCCCCGCTCCCGCTTTCCGCCCCTCTGCCGCGCAACTCGGACTGATCGGCGTCACGTTCCTGATGTGGGGCGGGTTTTTTCTGGTCATTCCCCTCATCACGGTGCATTTTGTGGATGGGTTGGGCTGGGCAGCGGCCAGCGTGGGCCTCGTGCTGGGCGTGCGGCAACTGACCCAGCAGGGCCTGACGGTGTTTGGCGGGGCGTGGGCAGACCGGATCGGGCCAAAGCCGCTGATTCTAGCGGGCTGCCTGATTCGCACCCTCGGCTTCGGCTGGATGGGCTTTGCCGAGACGCTGCCTGTGCTGCTGGCCGCGTCGGTGCTGGCGGGCATCGGCGGGGGCCTGTTCGATGCGCCCAAGAGTGCGGCTATTACCGCTGTCACGCGGGACGAACACCGGGGCCGCATGTTCAGCCTGATCAGCATGGCGGGCAATTTGGGCATGGTGACGGGGCCGTTGCTGGGCGCGTGGCTGGCAGGCGTGGGCTTCCGCACGGCGGCGCTGTGGGCGGGCAGCGTGTATCTGCTGGCCTTCGCGGTACTGGCCCTCACGCTGCCCCGCATGACTCCGCCAGCGCGTGCGGCGGGCGCAAGCAGCTTGGACGGCCTGCGAATTGCCCTGCAAGACCGCGTATTCCGGCGCTTTACGCTGGTGCTGTGCGGCTACTTTTTGCTGAGTACCCAACTGAATGTGGCCGTGACCCTGAAAGCGGTGGCGCTGGCTGGCCCCGCCGCCACTGGCCCGCTGTACGGCCTGAGCGCGGGCCTTGCCGTGCTGCTGCAATACCCGCTGCTGAGGCTGGTGGAGCGCCACATTCCCACACGCCCCGCCCTCGTGACCGCCGTGCTGGTGGTGGCCGCCGCGCTGGGCCTGATGGGATTCGCCGTCACCTTCCCGCAACTGCTGGCCTGCGTGGTGCTGTATTCGTTGGGCACGATGTTGGTGTATCCCACCCAGCAAACTCTCACTGCCCGCCTTGCTCCAGAAGGCCGGGTAGGAAGCTATTTCGGCTTCAGCGCCATCAGCCTCGGCGTGGGTGGCGCACTGGGCAACTTTTTGGGCGGCCTGCTGGTAGATACGGGAGCAAGGCTGAACCTGCCCACGCTGCCCTGGCTGACGCTGATGGCGGTGGGCTTGGTCACAGCGGCGGGGCTGCGGTGGGCTTTGCGGGGGATGGGGGAAGAGAAGTAAGCCAGATGGTGGGAAGGACGGCCTACTGCTGACCCACACACTCCGATAATCCCGGTGTCTTGGTACGAATCATATCTGTTGTAAAGACGTCTAACCCTATCCGGTTGATGAATGAAATTTGATTCATATCGCCATTTTGAGGAAACCAGAATTCATCCACACGGTAGCCATAACACTTCAACTCTTTAAGCGTAGGCAGCCAGACAGGGCCGCCGAGCAAGGCTGTATGTTCATCCTGCCTGAGGTTGACCAGTCGCCAAGCATCTTCGTAGAGCTTTTGCGAAACTCCAAGAGATTCGTTGATCTGCCTTTCCTTTTTGATGAACGCCTCAATTTTTGGAATTTGATTCCAGTTGGCGAGCCCAAGCAACTGGGCAGGATTAGATTCAGCGTTCCAATGAAAGCCTAAATAAGCGCCCGGTTGTACCACAACCTTTGCAGCCCCTGAAGCGATGATGGAACAAGCAGAGAGGCATGGGCCGGTAGCAACTAGCGCCATTTTGTTACCCATGACTAAATCCATCATTTTATAAGCAGGTTCAATATCCCCACCGCTAGATGAGATGTAAAGCGAACGGGTCTCCGGCGTGATCGCCTGCTCAAGTTTTTTAAGAGAAGCATCCGTGATGTAGCCGTCAAAATAAACCTTTTCGTCTACGACTCTGACACTGACGTCATTCTGAAAATGGCGCGGTATAAGGCTGCAAGAAGACAAGGCAAACAATCCAGCACAAGCTAAAATTACTTGACGCATGACGTTACTGCCTCTGGTTTGATTTTCACATCTTTGGTGGCGAAAACATAGATTCCTGAATCCAAAAGATTTTTCTGCTCTTCTGGTTTCAGCGAGAAGTCGTCTGTCAAATCAGTGACGCCGTAGCAGCCGAGTTCCGGGCTAGTGGGAACCCAGAAAATTCTGTCGACGCTGGGGATGTCCAAAATACTTTGCTGTTTTTCATAGGCAAGTACCATTCGGCGGGCGTCGTCCAGCAGTTCACGCTTGACCCCCACATCGTAGAGGAAAGCCAGTTCCTGCACTCTGCTTTTGCGGAAATTCTCTAGATAGACTGCTCCCCATTTGGGGCTGAAACCAGATTCTTCAATCTCTTTGAGCAATTCGGTATCATCAAAGCTGGAGAAGCCATAGGTGAATCCCAAAACTCCCCCCGGCGTTCGTTCCTTCGCTTTGCCCGATAAAAAAAGATAGTTGGCACAACCCTGAGTACAGAGACCGTCTACACTTACTCGCAGGTTCATCTTCCTGAGGTGTTGGCCCATAGGTAGATAGAGATGATTGTAGCCACCTAAATTTCCCCGCAATGACGCCAGGGAAAACGTTTGATCAGCGATAAACGTATCTAACTTGCCTGCATCAGGTGCAAAAGGCTTGCCCGTAAAAATTAATGTCTCATTCTTTCTATCGAATACTGTTCCCAGTCGAGAAGTCTGCGTCACGCTGCATGAGGAAAGCGTTAGAGCTATCCCCGTAATAAGTACGAACTGTGTGGAGATTCCGTAAGTCATCCCAACAAGATAATCACTTATACGACTAGCCCGTCATATCGGTCTATTCAGGAGAATCTGAGTTACCCCTCTCCCCCATCTTCCGCCCACAGCGCCCGCATTTCTGCGCTGCGTTCCAGCAACTCTGCCAGCGTGCCTTCATCGGTGATGCGCCCGCCTTCCAGCAGCAGGATTCGGTCGGCGCGGGTCAGGGCGGCGCGGCGGTGAGACACCACCAGACAAGTCGCGTCGGTTTCGGCAAACAGACCGTCCCACAACACGGCTTCGGTGCGGGCGTCGAGGGCGCTGCTCACGTCGTCGAAAACCAACAGATCGGCGTCGCGGGCCAGCATCCGGGCCACCGCCGCCCGCTGCACCTGCCCGCCACTGAGTTTCACGCCGCGTGCGCCCACCGGAGTCTCCAGCCCGCTGCCCAACTGCTGCACATCGGGTTCCAGCACAGCCAAGCGCACGGCGCGGCTCAAGCGATCCGGCGCGCTGCCGCTCAGCACGTTTTCGCGCAGGCTGTCGCTGAACAGGTTGGGAATCTGTGCGGTGTAGGCGCTGCGGGGCGGCACGAGGAACGACGCGGGGTCTTCTACAGGTTGTCCGTTCCAAGACACCGTACCCGAATCTGTGGGAATCAGGCCCAGCAGCGCCCGCAACAGCGTCGTTTTGCCGCTACCGATGCGCCCCGTGACCACCACGAATTCTCCCCGGCGCACACTGAAGCTGGCGTCGCGCAGGCCCATGCCGCTGGGGTGCAGGGCAGTCAGGCCATCCACGCGCAGTTCTTCTAGCGGCTGAGCCTCGGCAGTCCCGGCGGCGGGCAGGGGGGCCACTTCCGGCGGATCGGCGTGCAGGTACACCGGATGATGCTGCACGGTCTGGTCACGCGGGGCGTCTTGCAGCAGGCGGTTCATGCGGTCATAGCTGACCCCGGTGCGGCGGTGGCGGGCAATCGCGTCGCCAAAAAAGCCCATGCTTCCGGTCAGGCGCGGCAGCAGCCCGATAAACAGCACGAAGTCGGCCACATCCAGCGCCCCGCCGCGAATTTTGTTGGCCCCCAGCAGCAGCACCAAGCCAACAGCGATATTCACCATATTGGTGTTCACGCCCCGGATCAGTTCGGTCAGCAGCACGTCGCGCAGGGCGGCAGAGCGGCGAACCTCGCCCAATTTGACCAGGTGAGACACCATCTGGCCTTCACGGGCGGCCAGTTTCACGGCGCTCACGGCCCCGAACGTTTCCCCGATAAAGTCGGTGACGCGGCCCGTCGCCTCGCGCATGCGGCGGCGGTAACTGCGAATAATGGGTGAGAGCCGCTGCACGAACAGCACCATCAGCAGCAGCGGGGCGCACACCAGCGCCGTGATCAGCGGGTCTATCTGGGCCATCAGGGCAATGGCGATGATGGAGAAGGCCAAAATACCCCAGCCGTCCACCCAGACCTCGGTATATCCGGCCACATCGTCCACATCGTCGCGGAAGCGGGTCACGGACTCGGCAGGGGTGTCGGGCAGGCGGCGGGCGCGGCGGGCGGTGAGCAGGTAGCCCAGCATGTTGCGCCGCACCAGGGCGTCCAGCGTGTACCACAGTTCTATCCACGCCCGGAAGGCCCCGTAAAAAATTCCGAATCGGCTGACCCGCACGAAGGCGAACCAGCCCACCGCCACCCACGCCGCCGCGATCAGGGGTTCAATGTTTCCGCTGGTAGAAGTGCCTGCCAACCGCAGTTTATCGGCGGCTTCCAGCTCCCGGAACACTCCACTGATCGCCAACGTCAGCAGCGCGGGCGAGGCGTGAACCATCGTCCACATCAGCAGATTGAAGGCGAACAGGCCGGGTTTGTACACGAACAGGCGCTTGGAGAGGGCGAAAGTTTTGTCGGAGATGGACTGGGGAATGGGCTGGATGGCGGGCTGGGGGGCGGTGGTCATGGGTGGCAACTCCGGGAGAGTGTGGATCGTGGACTGTGGAACATGGACAGGGCAAAAGTTGGAACTTTGGGGGTGAGGGCAGGCAACCTACGATCCGTGCCCCTTACGCCAGCACCCCTTCCCCTTCTGCGCCCACTCCTGCTCGCAGCAACCCGGCGTAATGGCTGCGTGGGTTGGCGGCCAGCACGTCGCGGGGGCCGTCTTCCAAGACCTGTCCGTCACCCAAGACTAAAATCCGGTCGGCGCGGGCCACGGTATCCAATCGGTGGGCAATCACGATGGCGGTGCGGCCACTCAGCAGGCGGGTCATGGCAGCGGTCAGCAGGCCTTCTGTGGCGGGGTCTAAGCGGCTGCTGGGTTCGTCCAAAATGATCAGGGCCGGGTCTTGCAGCATCACGCGGGCAAAGGCCAAGAGTTGCGCCTCACCTGCCGAGAGGCTCCCGGCGGGCAGGGGCGTCTGCACTCCCTGTTCCAGTCGGGCCAGCCAAGCGCTCAGGCCGACTTCGTGCAGGGCGGCTTCTACGCGCTCGTCGGGCAGGGTGTCGTCAAAAAAGGTGAGGTTGTCGCGCACGCTGGCCTGAAACAACTGCACATCCTGCGTCACCACCGCCACGCGGGAACGCAGGCTACTCAGTTTCAGGTCGCGGGTATCGAGGCCGCCAAGTTGCACGCTGCCACTGGTCGGATCGTACAGGCGCGACACCAGCCGCGTGAGGGTGGTTTTGCCGCTGCCCGTGCGCCCCAGCAGGCCGAGGGTTTGTCCAGCGGGCAGCGTGAAGGAAACGCCGTGCAGCACGCCGCGCACCGTAGCGTCAGTGGGATCGTAGCTGAAATCCACTTCTTTAAAGGCCAGTGGCAGAGCACCCGCCGGAAGCTGCTGCACGCCTTCGGGCAGGCTGGAGCGCAGGGCCAAGAGTTCGCCTACCCGGAACAGACTGGCCCCCGCCTTCTGCAAATCCTGAAGCTGCTGCGTCAGCTGGTCTATCGGTTCCTCGATCATATTCATGTACTGGTACAGCAAAAAAGCCGTGCCCAGCGAGATCGCACCCGCCGCGTACAGGCCCACCGCCGACACCAGAATTGCCACGTATCCGGCAGCAAACAGCGCCATGCTGAGTTGCCAGACCACGCTGCGTCGCCGCCAAGAAAAAGTGCTGCGGCCAAAATACTCGCGCTGCACCTTCAGATACCTGTTCAGGTGATGCTGTCCCGCCCCGAGTGAGCGCACATCGTCCAGCCCCGCCAACCGTTCTTCTATGAAGCCGAATAGTTTGGCGCTGCTTTCGCGCTCCAGCCGGGTGGGTTCCACGCCCGCCTTGCGCACCCGGTTCATGGCGATCAGCGTGATGATCACAAAACTGGTGATGCCCAGCCCGATCCACACGTTCTCGCGGTAAAACATCACGATTGCGCCGATGAGGAGCAGGGCGGCCCCGAACACACGCACCGCGAACTGAGAGAAAAAGTTGCTGAGTGCCGTCACGTCGCCGTCGATGCGCTCGATCATTTCGCCGGGGGTACGTTCCTTGTGTTCGTGCATGTCCAGCGAGAGCATGTGCGTCATCAGATCGGCCCGCAGGCGGTTGGTGGCCCGCCAGCCCACGCGAGCGCCTACATATGTGGCGCTGGCGGTCAGCAGTTGCACGCCCACCGCCACGCCGATATACACGCCCGCCAACCCGGCCAACTGCGCCACCGGAGCCGCCGCGCCCAGCTTGGCTCCGTCTACGAATTGGCGCAGCAACTGGGGCAAGATCAGGTTCAGGCCCGTGGCCGTAAATAGCAGCACGGCCAGCAGCAACACGCGCCACCACAGCGGCCCCAAGTAGGTTCGCAGGACGGCCAACGCTCCTAATTTAGGCCGCCCCGATTTGGGCGGCGGGGAAGCAGATGGCGTGTCGGAAGGGGGCGCGGCGGCGGTCATAGGGTCAGGGTAGGGCGGGAGCGGGGGCAGATGCATCCGCCGAGTGGCGCAGTGGGGGCCAAGAGGGGGCACAACGGCCTTAATCGTTGCTCCACGCGCTACGCTGTGAGCGTGAAGGATGAGCCGCAAGCCCAGCAGGAACAGAATCCGGCCCCCACTGCCAGTGCCGCCGCCCCTGCCGCCGCAAGCGCAACCGTCTGGACAGGCGAACGCTGGACGGTAGACGGCATAGAAGATACGCCGACTGGCCGCATGGCCCGCGTAGAACTGCCCAGTGGCCGCACAGTGGACATCCTGCTCTCAGCCCTGCCCAGCGGCGTGCAGGAGGGGGATATTCTGGGTATACAGGACGGCCCGGACGGTGCGGTGGCCCATATTTTGAGGGAAGAAACGCAGGCGCGGCGGGCTGAAGCTGGGGCCGAACTGGACGCCCGGAACGCACGCGGCGCGGCCCTCCCGGTCAATGCAGACGGAGAAATGACCCTATGAGGATGACACTGTGAGTGCCCCCAAAGAATCTGGGAAGAAGCCAGCGGCCAAAAAAACGCCTACCCCTAAGAAGGCGGCTCCTAAAGCTGCTGCCTCCAAAGCGGCTTCGGCGGGGAAAAAGATGCGCAGCACGGCGGGCAAAACGGGCAAAGGCCGGGGCCGTCCCAGTTCCTCTGATCTGCTGGGCCTGCTAGTGTTGGGCCTCACTGCCAGCTTGGCGGCGTGTGCGGGCGGCGGCCTGTTTGGGGGCGGCAAAACCGATACGGGCACAACTGACACCGCCAAAACGCCCACCGGACAGGTCACGATCCGCTTTCTGGATGTGGGGCAGGGCGACGCCGTCCTCATCCGCAGCCCGGAAGGCAAAACCCTGCTGTACGACGGGGGCCGCAGCGCCGAGCGGATGCGCGAGCATATGGAGACCTACGGCATCACCAAAATTGACCTGATGATCGCCAGTCACGGCGACGCCGATCATATTGCCGGGCTGGTTCCTGCCGCCGAAGCCAAGCCCACGCTGTTCATCAACAACGGCATTCCGGCCACCACACAAACATGGAAGCGCCTTGTGGACGCCCTAGAAGCCTCCGGAACCAAGTTTCAGAAGGCCAACGATCAGGTCATCAATCTGGGCAGCGTGAAGGTGCGCGTCATTGACCCGCCCGCTGGAATGGGCAAAGACCAGAACGAAAACAGCGTGGGCATTCGCCTCGATTTCGGCAATTTTCATGCCCTGATGACGGGGGACAGCGAGAAGCCGGAAACCGAAGCTTGGTTGGAAGAAGACCGCCCGGAAATCAAGGGGCCGTTTCAGCTGTACAAGAGTATTCATCACGGCGCGGCCAACGGCGACCACCCAGCGTGGCTGGCGCAGGTGCGGCCCGAAAACGTGGTGATCGGCGTGGGCGACAACAATTACGGCCATCCCACCAAAACGGCGCTGGATTTGTACAAGCAAAACGGAATCCGTATCTACCGCACCGACCAAAACGGCACGGTGACCTTTACGGGCAACAGCGACGGCACGTATACGGTGACGACGGATCGGTGAGGACGGGCGGGGTGTAAGGGCATAACCCCCATCGCTCCGCGCTGCTCCCCCTCAAGGGAAGGAATCAAGGCACAGCTTCGCCCTTCTTCGACCCTTAGACCTCCCGCCGCTTAGCCCGCCCTGTACGCCGCCCGAAACGCCCAGTGCCGCTCCGCCGAAATCCGCCCCACTTGCGGCACGATCACGGCGGTCACTTCTGGGCGTGTGGGCGGCCTTTCGACTCCAATGCCTGCCCACGCCAGCCGCGCCGCGCCCAGCACCGAGGCTCCGGGCGTGGCGACGGCGTGCAGTTCGCGGCCTAAGCAGTCGGCCAGCAGTTGCCGCCACCAAGGGTCTACGGTGCCGCCGCCTGCCAAAAACAGCGCTTGCCCCGGCGTCAGCGGCAGCAGTTCGGCGGCCTGCGCGATAGACAGGGCCACACCCTCGAAGGCGGCGCGGGCCATATGGCGGTGGTCGTGTGCGGCGTTCAGGCCCACCCAAGCGGCGCGGGCGTGGGGGTCGAGGTGCGGCGTGCGGTCTCCGGTCAGGTAGGGCAAAAAGATGGGCAGCGGCCCAGCGTCCACTTGGGCGTCTATCTCCTGCGCCGCCGCGTAACATTCAGGCCAGGTCAGGCGCAGGGTGCGGCGTACCCATTCCAGCACCAAGCCCGCGTTTTGAATGGCAGCCAGCGTGTAGCAGCCCACGCCCTCAGCCTCGCGGAACACGTGCAGGCTGGGATGCGGGGGGGGCAACACGGCGGCCCGCACTACCACCTGAGCGCCCGTGCCCACCGTCAGTTGCGCCTCGCCGGGCAGCAGGCCACTGCCGTACAGCGCGGCGGCGGTGTCGGCGGCTCCAGTCACGATGGGAATGCCTGCGGGCAAGCCCAGTTCGGAGGCCGCAGCAGGAAGAAGTCTGCCCGCCACGGCGTCTGGCGCAAGCACGGGCGGCAGCACTGCCGGACTGATCCCCAGCACCTCCAGCACTTCTTCCGACCAGCACCCTCCCACCAAGTCGTACAGCAGCGTGCCCGACGCATCCGAGGGGTCGGTGGCGACCTCTCCGGTGAGATAAAAGCGCAGCCAGTCTTTGGGTTGCAGCGCCCAGCGTGCGGCCTGCAACTGCGCTGGCTCGTGCTGGCGCAACCACAGCAGAGTTGGCCCGGCCATACCCGCGACGGGCGGGTTGCCCAACCGGGCCAGCACAGAAGGATCGAGGGCCGAAAAGAGGGTCAGTTCTGCCGCGCTGCGCGTATCCGACCACAGCACGGCGGGGCGCAGGGGGTGGCCGCCCGCATCTACCAGCACCACGCCGTGCATCTGCCCACTCAGGCCCACCGCCCGCACCCGCGCCGGGTCTAGGCCTGCCAGCACCTCCTGCACGGCCCCGACCACCCCGGCCCACCACGCCGCCGGGTCGGTTTCGGCCCAGCCGGGAGAGGGCGACGTGGCCGCATACGGACGGCTGGCCTGCCGCACCAACTCGCCACCCGCCGTCACCAACCCGACTTTCACGCTGCCTGTACCCAAATCGAGGGCAAGGGCCAAGCCTTCGGGGGCAGACTGGGCCGAGTCAAACGGGTGAGCCGGATCGTTGGAGGTCATGGCTCTATTTTGGGTGCGGCGCGGCGCTGTAGAGAAATGGTGCTTGGCCGCTGTCTATATCGCTCCAACAACAGGCAGAGCGAAGGCAGGCCCGCCGCGATGCATTGGCGGCGGGCCTGCCCGAATCTAGCTCTCGTGGTCGAGTTGTACTCGCAGGCCAGATCCATCGGCCACCACGCATTTCTTACCGCCGCCCTCAGTGCGCCAACATCTCCGCGCTCAGTTGCTCCGGCTTCAGCGCCCCAGTCATCACAGATACGGTATCGGCCATGCTGATCTTTTTGGGATCGAGCAGGGCGGCCCGCACGCCCATCCGGTGAACGTGAATCCGGTCTGCGATTTCGAAGACGTGGGGCATATTGTGGCTGATCAGGATGACGGGTAGGCCGCCGTCGCGCACCTTGCGGATCAGGTCGAGCACCATGTTGCCTTCGCGCACGCCGAGGGCCGCCGTGGGTTCGTCCATGATGACCACATGCCGCGCAAAGGCCGCGCTACGGGCCACTGCCACACCCTGCCGCTGCCCGCCCGACAGGGTTTCCACAGGCTGGCTCATGCTCTTGATGGCAAATTGCAGCCCCTGCATATGCCGCACCGCTTCCTCGTGCATCTTCTTTTTGTCCACGATTCTCAGCAGTTTGGCAATCGGGCCAGCCTTCAGAATCTCGCGGCCCAGAAAGAGGTTTTCGGCAATGGTCATGGCCGGAGCCACCGCCAAATCCTGATACACGGTCTCGATGCCTTGCCGCCGGGCGTCGATGGGGCTGCGGAACGACACGAGCTGGCCGTCCAAGAAAATCTGGCCCTCATCGGGAATGACAGCGCCCGACAAGGCTTTGATCATGCTGCTTTTGCCCGCGCCGTTGTCGCCGATGACGGCCAGAATCTCGCCCGGACGCAGTTCGAAATCGGCCCCGTTGATGGCGGTGACCTGACCGTAGCGTTTGACCAAACCGCGTGCTTCCATCACCAGCGGCACAGAACGTGGGGCAGCAGAATCGGAGGGGGTGTGAAGGGTCATGACGTTACGCCTTCCTTCTGGAGAATTGATCGGTGGCGACGGCCAGAATGATCAGCACGCCTGTAATGAGGATTTGGTACACGCTGTTGACGCCGCTGAGGGTGAGGCCCACCCGGAACACGCCCACGATCAGCGCTCCCAAAAAGGTGCCCAGCACGCTGCCGCGCCCACCAAACAGGCTGGTGCCGCCCAGCACGACGGCGGTGATGCTCTCCAAGTTTTCGGTCTGTCCGGCGTTGGGATCGCCCGCACCCACGCGGCCCACCAGAATCACGGCGGCAATGCCGTACAGCAGGCCCGCCACCGCGTACACGCTAATGAGCAGGCGCGTGGTGGGAATCCCGCTCAGGCGCACGGCTTCGGGGTTGTTGCCCACCGCGTACACGTGGCGGCCCGGCGCGGTATGGGTCAGAAAAAACCAAGCCACACCGAACAAAATCAGCATCAGCACTGCGCCGTAAGTAAAGGGCGTGTTCAGAATGTTGAAGGTCTGGCCGAGGAAGTTCAGTGCTGGGGGCAGGTTGGTGACGGTCTGAGCGCCGGAATAGATCTGGGTGGTGGCCGAGACGATGCCGAACATGCCCAGCGTGGCTATAAACGGCGGCAGCCTGAGCTTGGTGATCAGCAGGCCGTTCAGCGCCCCGATAGCCGTGGTCACTGCCAACCCGCACAGGATCGCCAGAATCGGCGGCACGCCCAGTTCTACGGCAAATTTGGTCATGACCACGCTGCCCAGCGCCATGATGACGCCGCAGCTCAAGTCGATGCCCGACGTCAAAATAATCAGCGTTTGGCCGATGGCAATGACAGCCACAAAAGAAATCTGTTTTAAGACCAGAGACAGCGTAGTGCCCGTAAAAAAGCGGTCAGACTGCGTGGCAAAAAAGATGCAGGCCAGCAGCAACGCCAGCAACGGCCCCAGCGTAGACAGGCTGGGCAGCGACGGACGTTTGGAAGCGGGCGGAGCGGTGGCAGGTTGGGTCATGGCAAATACCTCTAAAAAGGAATAGGAATGGGGAAGCCAGCCCAGCGCGGCGGCTGTGTCGGCTTCCTTCTGGGAGGTGGCGAAGGGGTTGGGTGGGAGGGTGAGAGGGCGTCTAAGGGTTTAGGGTCAAAGGGTCTAAGCAGGGCGAACTAACCCGCCTACTTGCGTTCCCTACTTGGGCTTACTGGCCCCAGCAGTTGGCGAGGCCGAAGGTGGTGTTGCTGCTCTTGACGCCGATTTGGGGCTTGTTGGTGATCAGGGTCACGCCGGTATCGGTGTAGCCGCTGACTTTCTTGCCGGTCTTGACGTAGTTCACGCCTGCGGCCACGCCCATCGAGGCCATCTTGAGGGGGTACTGCTGGCTGGTGGCCGAAATCACGCCGCCCACCACGTTCCGCACGCCCGCGCAGCCACCGTCGACCGACACGATCAGCACGTCTTTTTCACGGCCCAGAGCCTTCAGGGCCTGATAGGCCCCGGCAGCGGCGGGTTCGTTGATGGTGTACACGAGGTTAATGTTGGGGTTGCGCTGCAGGCAGTTTTCCATGGCGGTCTGGCCCTTGGCCTGATCCCCGAAGGAGTCCTGAGCGCAGGCGACGCCCGTATTCACCTGAGTTCTGGTGGTGGCGCTGATGCCCGCCGTGCCGAATCCGGCGAGGAAGCCGTTGTGACGGGCGATGCCCACCGGCTGACCGGGGAACAGGTCGAGCGTGGCGATCACGGCTTTCTTGGTGCCCATGGCACGCTTGGCCCACTGCCCGATCAGGACGCCTGCCTGATAGTTGTTGGTGGCAAACAGACCGTCTACAGCGCTGGTGGGTTCGGTGGGGCTGTCCAGCGCAATGACCATCACGCCAGCGGCGCGGGCCTTGGCAATCGCGGGCACGATGGCCTTGGAATCGCTGGGCGTGATCAGGATGGTTTTGGCTCCGGCGGCCACCATGTTCTCGATGGCCGTGACCTGCCCGGCGTTGTCGCCGTCGGCCTTGCCCGCGCCCGTCAGCAGTTTGGCCCCGAGGCGGGTGGCTTCCTTCTGCGCGCCTTCCTTCATCTTCACGAAAAACGGGTTGGTCTCGGTTTTGGTGATCAGGCCGATGATAGGCTGGGCGCTGCTTTGGGCGAGGGCCACACTGACGGCGGCGGTGGCGGACAGGGCGAGGGTGGCGGCGGCAACAGCAAGCTTAGAGTGACGCATGGTGGTTCTCCTGTGGGGTGGGGCCAGAGAGGGCGGTGGGCCGCTGGACAGAACAGACCTACACAGTTGAAACGCAAACGGGCGGAGCCGTGGATTGCCGAACAATCAGTTGGGTGGGCAGTTGCACGCGGGCCGGGGAAGCTCGGGCGCGGCCAGATTGCAGGTGGCCCGCTTGCAAATAGCCCAGTTGGGCGATCAGGTGGTCGCAGGCCAGCACGCCGAGGTCATAGGCAGGCTGCGCCACCACCGTGATGGGCGGGGTCATGGTCTGTGCCCACCGCGAGTCGTCGAATCCCACGATAGAGAGGTCGTCGGGAATGTTGAGGCCCAGTTCGCGGGCGGCCAACACCGCGCCCACCGTCATTTCGTTGTTGCCCACGAACAGGGCGGTGGGGCGCAGGTGGGCGGGCAGGCTCAACAGGCGCAGCGCGGCGTGCCGTCCATCTTCCTCGCGGTGTTCGCCGGGCAGCACCAGTTCGGGGTGGTACTCGATTCCGGCTTCCTCCAACGTCTGTTGAAACCCGGCGTGGCGCTCCACGGCAGTGCTGATGTCCTGCTTGCCCACGATCATGCCGAGGCGCGTGTGTCCGAGGCCGATCAGGTGCTTGGTGGCCGCCCGCGCCCCGCCGATGTTGTCTACGGTCACGGTGGTCACGCCCGGATTGCCCGTGACCCGGTCAAGCTCCACGATGGGCAAATTGGGAACGAGCTTCAGGTTCTCGCGGCTGTGGGCGGTGGGCACTACGATCAGGCCCTGCGGCAAATGCCCACGCAGGGTATCGAGCGCCCGGCGCTCCTTGCCTGCATCCTCGTCGGTATTGAACAGAAACGCCGTGTAGCCGTGACGGTCTGCAGCGTCCTGCACGCCTTTGGCCAGCGTGGCGTGAAAGTGGTTCAGGATATCGGTCACGATGACGCCGATGGTGCGCGTTTCGCGTTGGCGGAGGCTGCGGGCCAGCATATTAGGCTGGTAACCCAGTTGCTGCGCGGCGTGTAGCACGCGTTCGCGGGTAGGCTGGGCCACCATGTCCGGGCGACTAAGCGCACGGGACGCTGTAGCCGCAGAGACATTGGCAAGGGTGGCGACATCTTGAATACTAGACATTGCAATCGATTACACCTTTATGGAGGAATTTGAAACTGCGGGCCGCTGCCAGACGAGAAGCGGTGCTTGCAAACGATTACATTGGGACAAGCAGAGTGTGCACCCTCTGTCTGCTGCATGTCAACCTTCATGAAGGCCGCCAATTAAGGTGAAACGAACCCAGGTGGAGAATAAAACTTGCCAGCGCAGGCCTGAAAATCCGCACCAGAACAGCAAAAAACCGCACCCGACTTTCGGGTACGGCAGAGCGGATAAATTTTTGTACCGAGTTGAGGCCGGGATGAGAGGGCAATCGCTGAGGCTCGTTCACCCTCTTTCCCGCAAGGGGGTGAGGGAAACTAAAACCCCGACATCGCCACCCCACCACGTCCCCGCCCGAATCCGTGTGAGGCCGTCGTGCGTGCAACGCGCGGGCCAATTCCATTTCGGAATGAACTGGCAATTCCGCTTCAAAAGAACGATCTAGCCGACTTGAAACGCGACAAGATCAATCCTCCTCAGCGGAGCGACCACTCCCCTGACCCCTTTGGGGGCGGGGGCTGGGGGGTGGGGGAAGACGTAGGAGCAAGCAAAAAGACTGGATCAAATCCGTCGCAAGACGCGAGGGCAACAACTCCTTCTACAAAGCCCTAAATCTCCTGCAAAGGCCGCTCCGCCAACCAGTCCGGCACATCGGCGGGGGCGTAGGTATCGAAAGTCAGGCGCGTGAGGGCAATCAGCGGATAGCCTTCCAGCGGGCCGTCCTCTTTACGGCGGTCAACGATGCAGGCAATGCCCACGCAGCGCCCACCTGCCGCTTCGGTGGCCCGGACGGCTTTCAAGACGCTGCCGCCGGTGGTCAGCACGTCCTCTACGGCCACAAACGGTTCTCCCGGCGAGAGCGTAAAGGCCTCGCGGATTCTCATGGCGTTGCTGCCGCCTTCCATCTGCACTTTTTCCGAGAAAATGGCGCGGCCTCCAGTGTGGCGGGCCACTTCGTAGGCCAGCACCACGCCGCCCATCGCGGGGCCGACCACCAGCCGCGCCCCGATGTGGGCTTCCCGCAGCTTTTCGGCAATCGCTTGGCCGATTCGCTCGGTCAGATGGGGATACTGCAAGACCGTCGTGGACTGCAAAAACTTGGGTGAATGGCGACCCGAGGCGAGCAAAAAATGCCCCTCGTGGTAAGCGCCCGCTTCCTTGTACAGCGCGAGAACATCCATGATGAAAGCAGTATCGCATTCCCGGCGGGTCAGGTACGGCAAGATGGTGTATGGACACTCCCAGCACCCCCGCTGCACCCCCCCACGCCATTGGTGTGCGCCGCCGTCTGCTGGGCATTCCGCTAAACACGATGGCTCAGGAAGCGGGCCTGTCGCCGGAGGTGTTGGCGGCAGTAGAGCGCGGCGAATACGATCCCCGCAGCCTGCATCTCCAAGCGCAGCAGGTGCTTGGGCGGGTATTGGACATCAGTCTTTAAGCACTGAGCCTTTAAGCCTACGGGGATGCGGGCCGCGCACACCATCTGGCCGCGCCACACGCCCTAGACTCTGCGCTCTGATCAGTCTTTTCTCACTTCCACAGGTCTTACTCCCAAAGGACAACCTCTGATGAACCATGCGTTCGTGGATGCCAGTTGGCACGAATTACCCGACGGGCGCGGCGTGGGCGGCTGGGGTCTGGTGCTGCTGAGGCCCAGCAATCTGCCCGCCCGGTTTCAGGGCCAACTGGAAGCGCCCGACAACAACGCCGCCGAACTGCGGGCTGTGCTGGAAGCCCTGCGGCACGCGCCAGACGGCCAGCCCCTGAGTGTGCATACCGACAACGAAGCCGTGATCGCGTCGGTGGCGCGGGGGCGCGGGCCGCACCTGCTGGCCGACGCCGCCCGCGAAGTGCAGGACGAAGCCGAAGCGCGGGGCATCGCGCTGCGAGTGGACTACGTGACCCGCACGCGGCGGCATATGCTGGACGCCCATCACCTCGCCAACGACGCTCGGCGCGGCCTGAACACGCCGGGGCTGGATTCGCCGCACGCCGATGTGTTGATAGAGCAGCGCCACAGCGTCCCCGAAGCCCGCGTCAGCCTGCGCCGGGGCAGCGAGCGCGTGACGGCCCATGTGAACCTCGATCCGTTGTCGGATGTCCCCCCCAGCGCACAGGCATTGTTGGCCGCCGTGACGTTGGCCCTGCCCGGAGAAACCCTGCTGGTACGCCGCGCCAGCAAAATCGCGCAAGCTCTTTGGCAACGGCCCGAGCGGGCTTTGTTGGTGGGCGCACATACCCAACTGACGCAGGCGCGGCAGGCGGCAGACGGGCAGGGCGTGCTGGTGCAGTTTCAGGGCGTGGGGTAGGCGTAGGGGTTGGAAGGGGCTGAGTTTTCGGGGGCTTGGTCTAAGGGTCTAGGGTCTGAGGGTCTAAGGAAGGGCAATCGCTAACGCTCCTTCACCCCCTCCCGCTGCTATGCAGCGCCCTCTGCTTCGCAGCTCTGCGAGTCCCCCGCAAGGGGAGAGGGGCAAAGCAACCCCACCACGTCCCTGCCCAACTGCGTGTAAGGCCGTCGTGCGTGCAACGTGCGGGCCAATTCCAACGTTAAGACGACTGGCAATTCCGCTTCAGATGAACGGGGAAGCCGACTTAAAACGCGGCAAGATCAATCCTCCTCAGCGGAGCGACACTCCCCTGCACCCTTTGGGGGCGGGGGCTGGGGGAAGAAGGCGTGGGACAAGACCAACAACCCCAACCTCCACCCCTCATGAAGCAAGCCCCCCTAACCCGCCCCTTACACCTCCTGCCCCGGTGTGGGATGCTGACCCGGATGACCCAACTCGCCCCCACCCGCACCCAGCCCACCACCTATTTCGCCCCGGCGAAGGTGAATCTGGGCCTCAGTGTGCGCGGGCTGCGGCAGGGCGGCTACCACGAACTGCACACCATCATGGTGCCGCTGAACGTGGGCGACGACCTTGAGATTCGGCCCGCGCCGACGCTGACGCTGGCGGTGGAGGGCGCGGACTTGCCCACCGACGCCAAAAACTTGGTGTTCCGAGCGGCCCGCGCTTACTTGGATGCTGCGGGCATAGACACGGGTGTACAGATCACGCTGACCAAACGGCTGCCCCTCGCGTCGGGGCTGGGCGGCGGCAGCAGCGACGCGGCCACCACCCTCATGGCGTTGGCGCGGCTGTTTCCGGCGGGCGTAGATTTGCCCGCACTGGCGCTGAAACTGGGGGCCGATGTGCCGTTCTTTTTGATCGGACAGGCCGCTCTTGCCGAGGGCGTGGGCGAAATCCTAACGCCGCTGCCTGTGCCGCGTGTGCCGCTGGTACTGGTGAATCCGGGGGTAGAAGTCAGTGCCGCCGACGCCTACCGCTGGCTGGACGATGAAGAGGAATTCTCGCCCGCACTGGATGTGGAAGCCATTCTGGACGCCCTGACCACCGGACGCCCTGTGCCCTACCTGAACGCGCTGCAACCCCATGTGGCCCTGCGTCACCCGCCCATTCGGGAAGCCCTGACGCTGCTCTCGGAAGCGGGCCTACGCTCACCCCTGATGAGCGGCTCGGGCAGCACTTGTTTTGCGCTGGCCGCCACCGACGACCAAGCCCACGACGCGGCGCGGGCGATTGCGCGGGTAAAACCGGGGTGGTGGGTGCAGGCGACGGGAACGCTGTAGGGCGCTGTCAGTGGTGAGTGGTGGATGGAAAAAGAAAAAAGCGAGGCTTGCCTAGAAACTTTCTGGCAGACCCCGCTTTTCCCACTTACTACTGACCACTCACCACTCACGGTTTTCAGGGCTGATACGTCTTCAAAATCCCCCCAAATCCGCTCTGCATCTTGGTCTTGTAAAACACCAGACTGATGGGCAGATTGCTGCCGCTGGCGGGCACGAAATCGATATTCAGGCGGTCTGTCTGGGCACGCCACAGCATCACGGGTTGGTTGGGCGACAGGGCCGTTCCCGTGCGCGGCATCTTGATGGTCTGCACCAGCGGGCCGTCGGTCACGTTCATGGCTCCCCGGTACAGGCCTCCGCGTGGGCTGAGGGCCACCGCCGTGCCCGCCGCGCCGTTCACTTCTAGGTCGTACAGCACGCCGTAATTGCCCATCAGGCGCACCGATTGGCCGGTCAGCATATCGGTTCCGGTGATGGCCGGGTCGACCATGCCGTCGCCAATGACGATTCGGGCGGGAAAACTGGTCAGGTTCACGCGCAGGGTTCGCACCGCGTCGGGGAAGGTGCCGCGCACATGGCGGCCATCAGTGGGCAGATACGGCAACTGCTGCACGAGTTGGCCGCTGACGGGCAGGCCGTCTTCCAGCATCAGGAAGGTCAGTTCCACGCGGCCTGTGGTCACCACGTCCTGCATCAGATTGACGCCGCTGCCGATGCCTAACGTGGGGCTGGCATACACGGCGGCGCTCTGGCCGGGGGCCAAGGTGAGGGTCTGGCTGCCCGTGTAGGCAAAGTAATCCAGCAGCGTCACCTGTCCCAGAATGCCTTCAATCCGGGTCGGCGCGGTTTCGCCCAGCCGCTCGGTTCGCACCTCTACCGGGCGGTTTTCGGTGTTGCGGGCCAGCACGTACAGGCGGGCGGGTTTGTTCAGCGCATTCAGGTGATAGGCCAGCAATCGGGCGCGTCCGGCCACGCTGTCCTGATACAGCACGCCGCTCTGGGTGGGCGCTTCGGGGCTGTCGCTAAAGAGGAGCGGAATGCTGGGGCCGTCCACGACTTGCGGCGTCACGGCTGGGTAATTCAGCACCGCCGGATCAGGAAACGCCTCGCCGGGGTCGGCATATTTCAGGGCGTAGGTCAGGGGGGAGTCTACGGGCAACCCTTCGACCCGGATGGTACGGGTAAACGGCGTGCTTTGCAGCCCCCGCGCATTGGCGACCTGCAGGCCCACCGTGTAGGTTCCGGGCTGAAAATACGCATCCTGCCGCCCCGTCCAGCGCCGCGAAACGATGTCGGAGCCGTCCGGGTCGAAGGGATAATCGGTGAAAATGACCCGTTCGCCAGGCGCGTACACGTTCTTGTCGGTAGAAAATCGGGCTTGCGGGGCCAGCGGATTGCCGCCGTCACGCAGGGCGGTCAGGGTCAGGGTGCGGCCTGAATCGTCCACGCTCATGTTGGCGTTCAGGGCGTCGGCGATCAGGCGGGCCGTCACGTACAGCACGCCCGCCGCACTGACCACATTGCCCTCGGGCTGAGGCTGACCTGCCATCGTAGCCGAGTTGGCGCGCGTGTCGATCACCAGTTTGCCCAGTTGCAATTGCCCGGTGCCGATGGTCAGCGGTTGGCCCAGCAGCGCCGCCGTTTCGCGCAGGGGCAACATGGTGCGGCCCCCGATCAGGCGCGGCGCATTGACCAACTTGGTGCCTTCACCGTTCAGGTACGCGGCGGTCTGGTCGGTGGTCAGGGTCAGTTGCGCGGCCCCTACCGAGGCGGCAAACGCTGGGGCCAAGGCAGGCAGGACCAGCGGCGCAAGCGCAAGCGTCAGCGCGGCCAACACAGAACGGGTTCGTCGGCGGTGTGGCAGGAGAAAGGGAAGAGAAGGCAGAGTAACCACAGGCATCACGCGAGTATGCCCGCCCAAGCTGATTCGGATCTGCCGGGGTGTCCCGGTTCACCCGCTCTCTGGGGAAACGATGAAGGGGACGGCTGGAAGTGCAGGCAGACAAAAGGTTGAGTACAGCGTCAGTTGGGGGCTGGTCTAAGGGTCTATGAAAGGCATTCTCTGACGCTCACTCCTCCACTGCTTCTTACCGCTCCACCCGTTCCCGGCGCGTGGTTCGGGCGTGGCGCAGTTCTATCAGGGCGAAGGCCAAGGTATTGAGGGCGTACACCCCGATCAGGACAGCCAGCAGCAGATTCCGGGTGGTGGCTTGGGCCGGATCGAGCAGGCCCGCATACGAAATGAGGCCGGTCAGCGGAGCCAAAGCCGCCAAGGTTGCCCCCCACGCCAGCAGCAGCACGCCGCCCCACGCGCCCTCCAGCAGGGCCGCCCCCGGTAGCAGCAGCGCCAACACGCGGTAAACGGCGGGACGGCGCAGGCGGGCGTCGGTGGCAGCGCGGGGAATCAGAAGGGCAAAGGCAGTGGCCGCCAGCAGGGCCAGCGCCCCCAGCAAGGCCGCGCCGAGGCGGGCGCTCTGGCCGGGGCCGTCTTGCAAAAGGGCCAAGGGCTGTTGCAGGTCGCGGCGCAGGGTCACGCTGAGGTCGCCGCTGACCGCGCGGGCCAGACTGCGCTGGTCGGGGTAACACAGCCGGGGCTGGCCGGGGCGGTACTGCTGCTGAAACGCCGTGCCGGGCGTGCCGGGATTCAGGCCCAGATTGAAGGCGGCGGCGGCCAAGTCGGGCCGGATCGCCAGCGCCGCGCGGTAGCTTTCGCGGGACTGGGGCACGTCGCCGCGCTGGGCCGCGATAACGCCGAGGTTGTTGAGGGCGCAGGCGTCTGGCCCCCCACCAGTGGCCTGAGCGCGGGTGTACTGAGCGCGGGCCACGCTGTCGTCTCCGTCCAGTTGGGCAGACAGGCCTGCCAAGAGTGCCGCGTCGGGGCTGGGGCGCAGGTTCAGGTCGCCTAAGCGGGCCGTGGCCCAGCCGCCGCCATACGTGCCCGACGTGAGCGCCGACGCCTGAAGGCCCTGCCCGGTGTGGTTCGTCCACTGCCAACCGCCCACCGCCGCCACCAGCCCCAGCGCCAGCGTGACCAAGGCCAGCCGCTCCCCGAACGAGGCGTAGGCCAGCGTATTGCGCCGCGCCCGCGATAAGGGGTGACGCAATACGGAGCGCCAGCGGCCCCCCAGCGGGCGGGTGTCTTCGCCCTGTACCCGCCACGCCCGCGCCACCAGCGCCGCGAAAGAAGCGGCCAGCGCCAGCAGCAGCGCCAGCGTGACCAAGCGGGCCGCGTCGCGCACCTGTCCCGTGCCGTCTGGGCCTAGGTTGTACAGCGTGCCTGCCCGCAGCGTGCGGGTAAATTGCCGCCATTCCTCAGCCTCCCCGCCGCGCCCTTGGGCGTCCAGCAGGGCCGCGTAGCGCAGGTAGAGGGCCGGGCCGCCCCCAAAACGGGGATGCAGTTCTCGCAGGTAGGCCAGCCACGCGCCCGCCCGCGTCAGGCGGTTTTGGGCCAGCAGCGTGCCCACGTAGCCGCTGGGATTGCCGTAGGCGCTCAGGGCGTCCCGGCTGACACTGATTTCGGGATCGAAGCCGCGTTCGGCAGCGTCACGCTTGGCGCGGTCTAACGCCAGATCTGCCGCTGCCGGAAAGCCCGCACTGTCCAGCCGGGCCGCCAGCATCACCCACGCTGGAAAGGGCATTTCGGCACTCAGGGCACGCCGCACCGCACTCAGCGCCGAAAAGGTATCGCCCTGCCTGCGGGCCAGATTGGCCTGACGCAGCGCAATAAAGGAATTGGTGGGATCCTCCGCTCCCGCCTGCGCCAGTTGGGCCTGGGGCACGGCGTCGGCGGCGCGGGCCAGCCAGCCAGTAATTTCGGGATTGGGCGGCGGCACCACCCGCTCCTGCACGGGCGCACCCTGCGCGGCGTCGCCCAGAGTAAAGCGCTCGGTGTAGCCGTCGCCCTGCGTGGTCACGCGCACCGTGCCGCTACTGGCATCCAGCGACGTGACCAGGCCGGGCAGATCGACGCGGGCCTGCACCGTGCTGTCGGCGTTCAGCACGTATACGGTTGGCCCCACCCCAAGGTAGGTCAGGTTGCCCACGTTCAGCGGCCCGGTCAGGTCGCCCAGGCCTGCCGGATAGGTACGCTGCCACAGCAGGCGCGGCCCGTCTTCGTAGCGCAGGGTGCGGCCCTCCAGCACGGCGTCGGCCCCGGCCACACCCGGCAGGGTCAGCAGGGCCAACAGCCCAGACAGACAAACGAACCGTGTCCAGCTTCGGCTCACGCTTTGGTCTCGCTGCTACTCGTTACGCCGGGGCGCACGGGCGGCGCGATCATCAGGTGAACCGTGCGGATGGTCATGGCCGCCGCGCCCGCCAGCAGTTCGGACAGGCCGCCGTAGCGTAGCGCCAGCAGCACGCCCAGCGGCACCACGATGGCAGTGGCAAACGGTACGGCATTCAGCTTCAGGCGGACCTGTAAGGTGGCCTTGTACAGCGGAATGATCACCAGCCCCAGACCGAAAATGCCCAAAATGGTGACCGGAGCCACCGCCAGCAGCGCCCCCATAAACGGCGCGATGCCCACGCCCCCCCGGAAGCGGAAGAACACTGGGTAGCAGTGCCCCAGCACCACGAAAAAGGCCGCCAGCCAAGTCAGGTCAGGGGCCACCAGCCGGGTCAGCCACACGGCCAAGACCGCCTTGAGCATGTCGGCCAACGTGACCATCAGCCCCGCCAACCGCCCGTATTGCCGCACGGTGCCGCTGCCGCCCGGCAGGTCGCGGTCACGGATGTCCTGACCGAGGGCGCGGGAATACAGGATGCCTGCCACCAGCGATCCCAGCAGATAGGCGACGGCGGCAACGAGAACGGGCATAACGGCCCCATTCTAGGGCAAGGGGGCAGCACAGAGCCGACCCACAGCAGTGCCCCAGTCGGGCAGCCTCTGGACTGTGGGCGTGCCCCACTCGGTAACGGCTTTGTGTCCGGGAGGTCTAAGCACTCCTACTTCTTAAACTGGTTTGCGCGGTACAGTGGCAAGCGTGACGTGGCTCAAGCCGGTAAATATAGAATCGAACGCGCAGGACACGTTCAACGCCTTCATTGCGGATTTGGAGGCAAGGCTGGCCGACCCCGCCACCGAGCGCCCGGTGCTGGCGCGCGAGGTGCTGGCGCAGGCCATGTACGGGCGCGAGTACGGGCAACTGGCCGCCGACGCGCCGCTGGCCGCTCTGAATCTGGATTCTCGCAACATCACCTTTGAGGCCGAGTACTACATGGCGACCGACACGGCCAAATTTGAGGCCGTGAAGCCGCTGCTGTGGCTCTGGAAAAACCTCGATCTGACGCCCATAGGCCAGAATCCGGTACTGGGCATTCCGGTACGGCGGGTACTGGCGGGCCACATTTTTAAGCGGGTGGGCCGAGATTTCAAGTGCTGGCAGAATGTGGAATTCAGCGTGGGCTACAACATGGACGTGGGCAACGATGTGGTGGTTCACCGCCATGTGCTGCTCGACGATATTGGAGGCATAGAACTGCACGATGGGGCGTCGGTCAGCGACTACGTGAATATTTACAGCCACACCCACAGCGTGTTGGACGGCCCTGACGTCACCCTGCGGCGCACCGTGATCGGGCGTGGGGCGCGGATCACCTACCATTCCACCGTGCTGGCGGGCAGCATTATCAGCGACGACGCCATGCTCGCCACCCACGCTTTGCTTCGGGCCGACATTCCGCCGCACGGCATCGCTATGGGTGTGCCCGCCAAGGTCACGCGCTTTAAGGTGCGCCCAGACGGGCAGGAGTACGGCGTGGACGCCCGCACCTACCCCCGTGACACTGGACGCAAGGCCAATCCACAGTTTCCGGAGCCGACGCCGAACCAGACGCGGGTGGCGGGGAAAGAGGAAGTCTAAGGGTCTAAGAACAGATAAGCCATCCTAGACGCCTTTGCCGACTGATCTGTCCACCTCAAACCCTACCGCCCCAGCACCTTAGACCCTTGACCTTTAGACCAGCCCCTACAACGCCACCGCTCCCACCACCGCACACCCGCCCACCACTGCCCACGCGGGCAAACGGGCAGCCGTCAGCGCGGCGTAGGCCAATAACGCCAACGCCAGCGGGCGCGGCCCAGTGATGGCCGACATGAACAGCGGGTCGTAGAGGGCGGCCAGCAGCAGCCCCACCACCCCGGCATTGATGCCCGACAACGCGGCGCGGGCAGCGGGGCGGGCAGACAACGCGGCCCAGAACGGCAACGCGCCCACCATCAGCAGCGCACCGGGCAGGAAGATGAAGACGGTGGCAATGGTGGCCCCGGCCCATGCGGGCAAGGCCGTTTGGGACGCACCCAAATAGCTGGCAAAGGTAAACAGCGGCCCCGGCACTGCGTTGGCCGCGCCGTATCCGGCCACGAAGGTTTCGGCGGGTAGGAAGGCAGGAACCAATCCGGCTTGCAGCAGTGGCAAGACCACATGACCGCCCCCAAACACCAACGCCCCAGCGCGGTAAAACGTATCGGCCAACGCCCACGCTGCACCGAGTGAAGCCAGCAGTGGAAGCCCCAGCAAGAGCGCGGCGCACAGGCCCAACAGGACGGCTCCGACACGCCGGGTGAGTGGGAGGGGCAACGCTTGGCCCGCTTGCTTTCCCCCGCTTACCGCCAGAACTCGCCAGCCCACCGCCCCGGCCAGCACCAGCGCCAGCACTTGCGACACTGCCCCCGGCCAGATCAGCACCAACGCCGCCGCGCCCAACGCCAACCCTGCTTTGATTTGCCCTGCTCGCTCGTCTGCCGCCACCAGACTGCCCCACATTCCGGCCACCGCCTGCGCCACCACCGCCACCGCCGCCACTTTCAGACCCAGCAGCCAGCCTGCGCCTGATACGTCTCCCACACGGGCAATACCCAGCGCGAAAGCGAACATCAGCGCCGCACTTGGCCCGGTGAAGGCCAGCCACGCGGCCAGCATTCCCCACCATCCGCCGCGCAACAGGCCCACGCTTAGTCCCACCTGACTGCTGGCTGGCCCCGGCAAAAACTGTGCCAGCGCCACCAGATCGGCGTACTCTGCCTCGCTGAACCAGCCGCGCCGGGTCACGAATTCGATGCGGAAATAGCCCAAATGCGCCACTGGCCCACCAAACGAAGTCAGGCCGAGCCGCAGGAAAATGCGGAAGATTTCGGCGGGGGAGTTGGGGGGGCGGGGCGGCATGTGGGTTTAGGGTAGCGGGCGCGGGTCAGGCTAGTGGAGGGTAGATCGTGGGAAGGGAAAAAAGATGGCCTACGAACTCTGCCGCAGGCCATCCATTCTGTTCTTTTCTCCGACAACTCAACAATCAGTCGTCGGCGGCCTGCCCGTCCCCTGATGCCGACTTGGGCACGGCGGGATTGGCAATAAAGGTAGTGGGGTCATAGAGATCGAAGCCGATGCCCTTCTCATATTCCTCGATCTTCACGTGCAGGCGCTTCACGTCGCCTTCCACCTGACCGTAATCGAAGGTGTCCCAGATGGCGGTGGTGCCGAAGTTGCCGCCCTCGAAATCGGGCACTTCACGGGTTTTGCGGATGCCCTCTTCCAGAGACTTGCGGCTCTCGATGCCGAGGTTGCGGAAGGCCACCTGCATCACGTCGCGGTTGAAATCGCGGGGGCCGTAGATGCCTGCGCGGTACACCGTTTCCGAAAACTCGCGCCAGTCGGGAATCAGGGTGGCAGCGGGCATGGAGAACATGCCGATCACGTTGCGGATGGCTTCCAGCGTGCGCTCCGGGTAGTAATACAGGTACATCCGGGCACCCTCTAGGAAGAAGTTGTAGTGCGCGGCCTCGTCTACGGCAATCGTCTGGGCGACTTTTGCCAGCACGGGGTCAACGATGCCCTTCAGGTGTGGCTTGTCGCTCTTGCCCTGCGCAATTTTCATCATGTTCAGGTAGTTCAGTTGGGTAGCCCGCTCCTGAAACACGGTGTACACGAGGTTGTGAATGGCGTCGGGGAAAGGCAGTTCCCACGTCTGAGACTTCAGGCGGTGCTTGTAGTCCTCGATCCACTGCGGCGAACGCTGCCCGCTGAACAGCACGGCATTTTCCCATGCGTCGGCGTGCTTCTCTTCTTCACTGCCCCAGCGCATCTGAAAGTGGCTGCGGCCATGAGAACGGCGCACCAGATGAATCAGGCTGGAGGTGAAGTCGGGGGCGTACTGCTCCACAGCAAAAAAGCCCTGAATGACCGTGATGAGTTCCGGGGGCAGATTCTGGTTCATGGAGCGCCAGTCGAAGCTGCGATCCGCGTTCCAGTTGCGGGTTTCTTGGCTGCGGGCGGTGTACCAGCGGTACAGGCCAAGGAAGCCACGTTCGATGAGGCGGTCTTTTTCGGCATTGCTGAGCATCCCGGCAGGCGTGCGCGGGCGGTCATTCAGCATATTGGGGGGCATAACTTCAGCCATCGGTGATCCTCCTGCGCCGTCTCCGGGAAATCGGTACATCTTGGGGACGGTACTGGCCCAGCCTAAGCCAAAGGCACGCACAGAACGGGGAAATGGGACGCAGTTCAAAGGGGGAACGGGTACTATTGGCCCGACTATTGAGGGGGCATGAAGGCAGCCCCCAGAACGCAGATTCCGGCACAACCCGCCGCTCCATGCCCGCTACACTCAGAGCTATGAGCCTGCTTGGACAACCCGCCCCAGACTTCACGCTGCCGTCATCGGTGGGAGACCCTGTGACCCTCAGCAGCTACCGGGGCCAAAAGCACGTGGTACTGGTGTTCTATCCGCTGGATTTCAGCCCGGTCTGCTCGATGCAACTGCCGGAATACAGCGGGCGGCAAGACGATTTTGCCGATGCCGGGGCCGTGATTCTGGGTGTGAACCGCGACAGCGTGCATGCCCACCGCGCTTGGGCCGCCGAATACGGCATAGAGGTGCCGCTGTTGGCCGATATGACGCTGACGGTGGCCCGCTTGTACGGTGTAGCCATAGACGAACGCGGCATCAGCGCCCGCGCCGTGTTTCTGATCGATAAAGAGGGCGTGGTGCGCTTTGAGCACGTCGAAAAAGCCACCGGAGACTACACGGTGCGGCCCGAAGTGGTGCTGAACCAGATCAAGGCGCTCTGACTTCGCCCGAATGACTAAAGTAATAAGTTTCATCAACCTGAAGGGCGGTGTCGCCAAGACCACCACCGCCGTGATGCTGGCCGATACGCTGGCGATCATGGGGCAAAAGCGGGTGCTGGTGCTTGACCTAGACCCGCAGACCAACGCGACGCTGGCCCTGATCGGGGAAGAACGCTGGCTGGCTGCCGACGACGCGGGGCAAACGCTGGCGCAGCTGTTTTTGGATCAGGTGAACGGCACGTCCGTCTTCAATCCGGCCCGCGCCGTGATTCGGGGGGCCAGCAACCTGAACCGCATCTCCCACGAAATGATGGATCAATTGCCTGACGGCCTGCAATACGGGCGCGTGGATCTGCTGCCCAGTTCTATTCGCCTCATTGATGTGCAAGACCGGATGCAGGACATCAGCACCCGCAGCCACTACTCGGTCAGTCCGATGAAGGTGGTCAGGAAATTCGTCGCGCCGCTGTTTTCGGCCTACGATTACGTGCTGATCGACTGCCCGCCCAATCTGGGCTTCGTGACCCTGAACGGGCTGGAAGTCAGCGACCATTACCTGATTCCCACCATTCCAGACCGGATGAGTACCTACGGCGTGCCGCAAATCGTGAACCGGGTGGCCGATGTGAAGGTCAAACGGGGGCTGAAGATCAGCTGTCTAGGCGTGATTATTACCAAGTACCAGAGCAACAGCAGCACGCAAAAGCGCGGCCTGGAGCGCCTGCCCGCCGACCTAGAAACTGCCTTCGCACCGCACGGGGAACCCACGCCGCCCATCCTCAATACCCGCCTGCCGCAAACCAACGCGCTGGCTGAAGCCGTGATTTATGAACGCAAAGTCGCCAACTACCGCGACAAGTACGGCACCAGTCCGGTGGGCGGGCAAGCGGCCTACAAGTACGGCCCCGACTTGGCCGACGAAATCGAGGATCTGCTGCGGTTCAACGACTTACAAGACAGCTTGGATCTGGCCCTGACCCCTCCTATCGCCAAGTCTTGAACCGCGCCATTCCTGAGACGAAACTAAGATGATTCCTTGAGAGTGTGCGGAGACGTTTTCCCGGTGGCCCCTCACCCCGCTGCTGGCACAGCGCTCCTCTCCCGCAGGTGGAGAGGGCAACACCAACATGGACGGAACTCTTTTAATCCCATAGGGCTACACGTTCCCGAGTGAACGAGGGCTGCCCGTCGAAATGGCCCCCAGTCTGTACACGACTGGGGGCCATTGTCTATTCTCCGCTGTTTTTTATTCCCCGCTCTCCCCTTCCTCGATCCTGATTTCCGTCCACGCAGCGGGCAACGACAAGCGCAGGAGGCCGTCTGCGTAGTTGTGACTGGCCGCGCCTTGCACGCTCTGCACCGACTTCAGGCCGATCAGGTGTAGGGTTTCACGCTGCTCGAAACCCTGCAGGTCGCCCCGGCTTTCGCGCCGGATAGTGAGGCTCTGGCCTTCGCGCTCGCCCACGATGCGGGTCAGGCGCGAAGGGGCGTCGGCGGGGCCGCTTCCGGCGTCCTCGTAGAGTTGGCCCACGAAGCCGTCAGCGCCCGCAAAGGCCAGCCACGAGAGACGCGGCCACTGGGCGGCGGTGGTGTGTGGGGCCGCGTCGGTATACGGGACGGCATGGCCCGCCTTCAGGTACAGCGGCAACACGGTCAGGGGGGCGTCGGCCACCGTGTACGTGCCGCCCGCGTGAACCGGGCCAAATTCGGCCAGATTGAACACTTCGGCCCACTCGCTGCCCGCAGGCAGATACACGAGGCGGCGCGTGTGAGCGGCCCGCAACACAGGCGCAACCAGCAGCCCTTCGCCCAGCAGATACTGGGTGTCCTCGCGCAGGGCGTCGGGGTCGGCAGCGTGGTGCAGGACCAGCGGGCGCATCACTGGTAAGGCGCTGCGGGTGGCCTCGTGCGCCAGCGTGTACAGGTGCGGCAGCAGTTGCATCCGCAGATGCAGGGCCGTGCGAATGGCGTTCAGGAAGGGTTCGCCAAAGCGCCAAGGTTCCTGATCGGCGGTGCCGCTGGCCGCGTGGTTGCGTAAAAAGGGATAGCCCACCGCCACCTGATACCAGCGGGCCATCAGTTCTCCGGTGGTATCGCCCGCAAAGCCCGCCACATCGGCAGCGGCGTAGGGAATCCCACTGAGGCCGAGGCCCCCAATCATGGGCAAACTGAGCGCGAGGTGGCTCCACGTGGCGGTGTTGTCGCCTGTCCAGACGGTAGCGTGGCGCTGAATCCCGGCGTATCCAGCGCGAGTCAAAATCCACGGGCGCAGGTGCGGGCTGAACTGGGTATATCCGGCGCGGGACGCCTCGCTCATGCCGTTGGCGTAGGCGTTATGAACCTCGATGTGGGGGCGGTTGCCGTGCCGGGCGTCATAGGGCAGGGTTTTGCCTTCCGTGACTCGCGGCTGCTTCAGCGAAAAGCAGGCGGGTTCGTTCATGTCGTTCCACTGCCCTGAAATGCCCAACTCGGCAAACAGTTTGTGACGGCTGCCCCACCACGCCACCACCTCTGGCCGCGTGAAATCGGGGAACACGGCGGGATCGGGCCAGACTTCGCCCACCAAGACATCGCCGCGTGCCGTGCGTACCAGATGGTCTCCGGCCAACGCCTCGTCGTACACGTCGTAACCGGGTTCGGCCTTCACACCCGGATCGACGATGGGTACCAGATGCACGCCCTGTTCCAGCATCTCGCCCACCAGCGCCTTCATATCGGGGAAGCGGTGGCGGTCTACCGTCCAGACCTTGTAGGCATCCATGTAATCGATGTCCACGTAGAGGGCGTCTAGAGGCAAATCACGCTCGCGGTAGCCTGCGACTATGGCCCGCAGTTCGTCGGCGGTTTTGTAGCCCCAGCGACTCTGGGCGGCTCCGAGCGCCCACAGCGGCGGCAGAGGCGCGTATCCGGTCAGGTCGGCGTAGCGGCGCAGCACATCGGCGGGGCGCGGGCCTGCCAGCACGTAGACATCCAGTTCCGGCCCCGCCGAAGCGAAGGTGAGCGCGTCGGGACGCCTGCGGGCCACATCGGCCTCCATGCGCCAAGGCTCGTCGACAAAGACGCCGTGCGCCAGCCCCGCCGTGTCTACAACCGTGGTAAACGGCACCGACACATACAGCGGATCGGTGTCGGTGTGGTGCGGAAAACAGTCGGTATTCCAGAACGTGAGGTGCATCCCGCGCTTGTCGATGGGGCCGACGCGCTCGCCAAAGCCCAAATAGGCCGAACCGTGTGGGGCATCCAGCGTCAGGCGGGTGCGCTGCAAGTCGAACACTTCAGCGTCTAGGGCGTCGCGGGCGTTGGGCACTTCTCCAGACCAGAGGGCCGCCTGAGCCAGCACGCGGCCAGTCTGCGGATCGCCGTCCAGCACCATCCACGCTCCGGTTTCGCGGTTCAGCAGGCAGGTCAGGCCGCCGCCCTGAATGACCAGTTCCGCGCCTGCTTCCCGCACCTGCACGGCTTCGGGGGCTGCCGCGTCGGGCCGGAGGGCAAACGAGGGCTTGGGCGGCAGCTTGGGAAAGGTGTAGGTGCCCGCCCGCGCTTCAGGGGCCAAGCGCAGCCGCAGCACACCGGGCAGAGGCACGCTGATCAGCACGACATCGGTGTCTCCCCAGACGCGAACGGTTGAACCTTCGGCGGCAAAATGATCGAGTCTCATGCTAGGAGGTAGGGTAGCGCGTGGGTGGGGTGGCAGGGTTGGAAGGCAAACCCTCCCGTTGCTGGCGCAACGCCCCCCCTTAGAGGGGAGGACTCAACATCTTTTGCGCTCCCCTCAAGGGGGGCTGGCTGCGAAGCAGACTGGGGGGTTCACATTCGGGTCAGAGAAACAACTTCACCTTGCAACGCCAACTCGATCTTCACACATACCCCCTCCAAGTTCCCAAGCACGTCTGCGTTTGTAAACCGCACCACCCGGATTCCTGCCGCCTCAAGCTGCCGGGTGCGCTCGGCGTCATAGGCTTGTGCTGCCGCACCATCATGCGTTTGGCCGTCCAACTCTAAACACAGCCGGGCAGAGGGTGAGTAGAAATCCAAGATGTAACCCATCACCGGGACTTGCCGCCGAAACCGTGCAGGATGCCCGCGCAAGAAATTCAGCCATAAGCGGCGTTCAGCAGGCGTGGGCTGTTGGCGGCCTTCTCGCGCCCGCTGTATAAGTGCTGCGGAGTAGATGACTCGCATAGCAGAAGTGTAGAGGGAGTGGAGGTGGAAGGCGCACCCCCCCGTTGCTGACGCAACGCACCCCCTTAGAGGTGGGGACTAAAAGCAGTTGCGCTCCCCTTGAGGGGGGCTGGCTGCGAAGCAGACTGGGGGGTTCGCCTTCCACCTTTTCCACAATGGGACACTTCACCACCCCGCCCCGCGATACCCTGAGTCCATGAAGTGGCTTCGTGACCAGCACCTCGCGCCCATTGTGGAAAAGGTGGACGCGGGCGAGCGGCTGTCGTTTGATGAAGGCCTGCGGCTTTACCACACCCGCGACCTGAACGCCCTGATGCGTCTCGCCAACACCCGGCGTGAGCAGATGCACGGCGACAAAACCTATTTCGTGCATTCCATGCGGCTGGAATTTACCAACATCTGCTACGTGGGCTGCACCTTTTGCGCCTTTGCCGCGCACAAAACCGAGGAACGGGCGTGGGACTACTCGCCCGAACAGGTGGTGGAGCAGGTGCGGCGGCGTTACCTGCCCGGCATCACCGAACTGCACATGAGCAGCGGCCACCACCCCAACCACAAGTGGGAATACTACCCGGCGATGGTGCGCCAACTGCGCGAGTCGTTTCCAGAGTTGCAGGTGAAGGCGTTCACGGCGGCAGAAATCGAGCACCTCAGCAAAATTGGCAAGCGGCCCACGCTGGACGTGCTGCGCGAATTGCAGGCCGCAGGACTGGCCGCCATGCCGGGGGGCGGGGCGGAAATCTTCGCAGACCGCGTGCGCCTGCAAGTCGCCAAAAACAAGGTGAAGGCCGACAAGTGGCTGCAAATTCACCGCGAGGCCCACACCTTGGGCATGCGAACCAACGCGACCATGCTCTACGGCCACATCGAGACGCTGGAAGAACGGCTGGATCACATGCACCGCCTGCGCGAATTGCAGACAGAAACGGGCGGCTTCCACGCCTTCATTCCGCTGGCCTTCCAGCCGTTGGGCAACACGTTGGCGCAGAATTTGGGCAAAACCGACTTCACCACGGGCTTGGACGACTTGCGAAATCTGGCCGTCGCCCGCATCTACCTCGACAATTTCCCACACATCAAGGGCTACTGGGTCATGATCGGGTCTGAGTTGACGCAGGTCAGCCTCGACTGGGGCGTGTCGGACATCGACGGCACGATTCAGGAAGAACACATTGCCCACGCTGCGGGCGCAACCAGCCCGATGGCGCTCAGTCAGGCCGGAATGGTACGCATGATTCAGCACGCGGGCCGCACTCCGGTACTGCGCGACGCCTACTACAACGAGCTGGAAGTCTTTCCGAAAGTGGGACAGAACCCAGAGGCCGCCGATTAATAGACCGCGCCTATACCGTCCGGGCCAGTTGGGGTACTGGGGCTGGGGACTCTTGCTGCTGCCTGTACTCACGGACTTTGTGCTGGGGCAACTCGTGGCCGTCGGCCTCCCTGAAAGCTGGCTGGCGGGCTTGGCGGCCCTGCGCTGGGTGTGGCTGCTCACTTGTCTTGGCCTGATTCTGGCCGACTTGATTTGGAAGCGAGACCGTCCCTATGCCGCCGCTTGAACAACCTTCATCAGCCCTAGACGCCGTGTTGCATCTGGACGATCTCTGGAACGCGGCCTACCATCACCGCGACCCGGAGCGCATGGCGCGCGTGCTGGCCGACGACTGGATGGCCTTTTTCCCAGATGGGCAAGTGGTGTTCCGGGCCGACCTGTTGCGCGAGATGGTAAACAATCCGGCGGCGGCCTTGGTCTTCGAGCGCCACGCCTCGCGGGTGTACGGCGACGCGGCGATTACGCGGGGCACGCTGTACGCAGGCGGCGAGCGGGTGCAGAGTTTCCTGCGCGTATACGCCAAGAGGGGTGGAGAATGGCAAGCGGTGAGTGTGCAGGTGGTGCCGTGAAAACTCGCTGGACTCGCTTCGCTCGTGGTCTAAGGGTCAAAGGGTCTGAGGGACTAGAAAACCCAACGGCCCAGCACCTTAGACCCTTGGACTTTTCGACCCTTAGACCTGCGTGGGGGCCAAGATGACCTACCGAGCGGGCTGGATTCACTTCACCAACGTTGCGCCGATTCTGGATTCGTTGCAGTTGCCGCCCGGCGTGAGCGCCATTACGGGCGTGCCCACCGAGATGAACGCCGCGCTGCTGGACGGGCGTGTGGACGTGGCAAATATCAGCGTAGTGGAATTTATCCGCAACGCCGACAAGCTCGAAGCCCTGCCCGATTTTTCGGTAAGCGTGCTGGGGCCGGTGTATTCGGTAAATTTGTTTCATACCGCGCCGCTGCATGCCCTAAAGCGAATTGCCCTGACCAGCCAGAGTGCGACCAGTGTGGCCCTGCTGGAAGTGGTGCTGAAGGAGCGTGGGCTAAAGCCTGTGTTGGAGGGGGCCGAGGGCACACCCGAAACGCTGCTGGCGGCGGGCTTCGACGGCGTGCTGAGAATTGGCGACAGCGCCCTGCGCGAGTGGTACGCGGCGGTTGGCCCCCTGACGCCCGAAACCACCATGACCGCCCTGCCGCACACCGGACGGGCGGGCGGGCAAGCCGTCCACGTCACCGATTTGGCCGAAGAATGGTTTGCCATCACCGGACACCCGTTCGTGTTTGCGGTGTGGGCCTACCGCAAAGGCTATCCGCCCCCACCCGACTTGGTGCAGGCCATGCGCGAGGCGCGGCGCGAGGGGCTGGGACACTTGGCAGAAGTGGCCCGCCGACACGCCCAACAACTGGGGTTGCCCGAACGGGTGGTGCAGCATTACCTCTGGAACTTCCGCTATCACCTAGAGGAACCCGACCGCTTAGGCCTCACCGAATTTGCCCTGAAGGCGGTGCCGGGGCATGCGCCGCTGCAATTTGGGCCGAAGCCGGGTAAGCGGGAAGTGGAACGAACCCTGTAAACAAGGCTCGCCCTTCCACGCTGGCTCTGATGACCCCAATCACACCCCGTTCCCTGTACCCTAAAGCCATGACCCTCCCCCGCACCCCCGGCCCGATGGGAGCCGAGTTGGCAGGCGCTCTGGCCGCAGCCGTAGAGGCCGAAAACCGCGTGAACGACGTGCTGTGCGGCCACCTGACCCCCGAAATGATGGACGCACAGACGCCGGGGGGCGGCATGACAGTCGCCCAGCACTTGGCGCATATGGCCGGATCGACCAAATTCTGGTTGGCACAGCTGGATGGAGACGCGGCCCAGCCCCTGCCCGTGCTGTATGACGAAACCAAAACCGACGCCTTCGTGGCCCAAGGTGACCCGGCGCGGGCCGCCGCCGTGATGCGCGAAGTCTGGACGATGACGCTACACACGGCAACGGCGGCCACCAGCCCCGGCAATCTGCCGCACCCCTCGCCCGCTCAGTTTGTGCTGCATATGCTGGGGCACACGGCCTACCACCGGGGCCAAATTGCGTTGGCGCTGAAGGTGGGCGGCTTTCCCTTGCCCGACGCAAACCGGATGTGGGGGCCTCTGCGGGGCGACGCATGACGAGCGAACCGGAAGTGGGCTTCAAAAACCGCGTGCTGGCACTGGTGGCCCGCATTCCCGAAGGCCGCGTGATGACCTACGGACAACTGGCGATGCTGGCCGGGAATCCGGGGGCGGCGCGTCAGGCGGGGTTCGTGCTGAATTCGCTTGTCGGCGGCTCCGAGTTGCCTTGGCAGCGCGTCATCAATGCACAGGGCCGCGTGAGTACGCACAAAGTCGGCTTTGGCGATATGCAGGAAGGCTTGCTGGTGGCCGAGGGCGTGGTGCTGGACGCCTCTGGCCGCTGCGACCTGAGCAAAGTGCAGTGGTGGCCCGAAGAACAGAAAGACGCCCCGCCTGAAAGTCTGTTTTAAGAGAAAGTTAAGCAAAAGACACAATTCGACTGAAACTCTCTTCAAACCCTTGCAAGGCATGAAGGGAATGCCCGGTTGAAGTGACAGAACGGGCGCAAATCCGGCCCTATGCTGACAGCATGAGCAGCCTAAACCGCACAGGACAGAAAGGCAGAGGAAACAACCGAACGAGGTGGATCGCAGGCGACGTGCTGTCTTGGGCCTTGGGCGTTACGCTGGGCGTGCTGTTGGGCGTTGGCCTGCTGATCGTGCTGCCGCGCACGCTGCCCAACCCCGGCGGCGCGGCGGCCCCCAGCAGTGAGGGCACCATCGTGGCCCCCACCGAAACGCCCCAGAGCGGCACCGGAACCCAGAGCGCCGCCGCCAATGCCGCGCTGGGCAACGATTCCGATACCGCCAACGAGTCTGCACAGGGCAACGTGGCCGAATCGGGCGGCACCCGCGACAGCGATGTTCAGACCACAGGCGACAACGATATGGGCATGGGCGGCGACCCGGCGTCGAGTGACTCTACCGACGCGGCGCGGGAAGCCCAGACCAACACGGACGGCGGAACGGTGGGCACAGGCAGCGGCGACGCGGGCACAAACACCACAGGCAACGCAGATTCAGGCAACACGGACGAGGCCGGGACTACGGGAAGCGGCGCGTCAGGCGAGGCCACGACCACCGAAGGCGGCAACGCGGCTTCCGCTACGGGCGGCACCACCAGAGGCGCAACCGACGCCGACGACAACGGCGCACAGACCGCCGCCGAGCAACGTGCCAACACCAACGAAGACACCAGCGACACCCAGAACCCCGACGACGAAACGGGCCAGCCCACGGGCACCACAGAGGGTACCAATCCCGACGAGGCAGCGGCCCGCAACACCGACCCAGCGGGCGATCCCAGCAATGGCCGCGCCATATTCGCCTCTAACTGCGCGGGCTGCCACGGAGCCAACGGCGGCGGCAACATCGGCCCCGCCCTGAACACCCCAGACGGCCCCAAGAGCTGGACGCTGGCCGAATTTACACTGAGCCTGCGCCAAGGCAAAACGCCAGAGCGCGAGTTGAACTCCACCATGCCCCGCTACAGCGAAACGCAATTGACCGACGAGCAGATTGCAGACCTACAGGCCTACATCAAAACGCTGAACTGAGACGCTGAAACGCCAGCCGTCGCCCGCATGTTGGGGCGGCGGTTTCATTCTGCCCGTGAGCTAAAACGAAAAATCCGCCCTGCTCGGACGGTGATAAGAAAAATATAGCGCGGTATGCAGAGGAAGTCAACTCATGCAGACGGGTCTGAAAAAGTGTGTTCCAGACGGCGTTGGCTACTTTGATCAAGCCAACAGAACCCGGCCACTATGCATAGGGTTCGACGATCTGCCGAACGTTAGCTGGAAAGTCGGACACTCCCCAATCTGTACCAAAACGAAAAATCCGCCCTGCTCGGACGGTGATAAGGAAAATATAGCGTGATATGCAGAAGAAGTCAAATCATGCAGGCGGGTCTAAAAGGTTCGTCTGGCACGCGGTATTCAGCACTACATATTTTCTGGATGCCAGAGCTTTATGCAGCCGCGTTCGCCCACATTTACCCCGTCCAAACTGCGATACACTCTTCAGTCTATGGCCCGAAGCGTTCAGCGTAACGGCGGGCAACGGCGAATCCTTCCCTGACGCGGAAGCTGATTCGACACCGAGAAGGAGCGTCCACAATGCATAAAGTAGCCGTAGTAGGCCGACCAAACGTCGGTAAGTCCAGCCTGTTCAATCGCCTGATCGGGCGGCGCGAAGCCGTCGTGGCCGATTTTCCCGGCGTGACGCGGGATGCCAAAGAAGGCCTGATGTTGTACCAGAACCACCGTATTACGCTGATCGATACGGGCGGACTCTGGAGCGGCGACGAGTGGGAAGCCGCGATCCGTGAGAAGGCCGAATGGGCGATGGAAGGCGCTCAGGCCGTCATTTTTGTGCTTGATCCCCGCGAGGGCCTGAGTGCCGCCGACTATGAAGTGGCCGACTGGCTGCGGAAACTCGGCAAGCCTGTGATTGCGATGGCGAACAAGATCGACAGTCCCAAGCATGAGGTGTACCTCTCCGAATTGTGGGCGCTGGGCTTTGGCGAACCCATTGCCGTGAGCGCCGAACACGCACGCGGGCTGGACGACCTGATGGATAGGGTCATGAGCCACCTGCCCGAAGACGACGAGGATGTCTCGGAAATCGCGCCCATCCGGATTAGCCTGATCGGGCGGCCCAACGTGGGCAAATCCAGCCTGCTGAACGCCATGACCCAGACTGAGCGGGCCATCGTGGCCGACCAACCCGGCACCACCCGCGACAGTCTGGACGTGGAATGGGATTACGGCGGGCAGCGATTCGTGCTGGTGGACACGGCGGGCATCCGCAAAAAGCCCGATACGGCCATCGAGGATTACGCGATTCAGCGGTCTCAGGCAGCCATTGCCCGCAGCGACCTGATCTGGTTGGTGGTGAATGCGGGCGATCTGGGCGACCACGAGCTAAAGCTGGCGAATTTGGCCTACGAGAGCGGCAAGCCCGTGATCGTGGTGGTCAACAAGTGGGACTTGATCCCCGATGAAGACCTGAAATTTACCGAGAAAGATTTGGCGCAAAAGCTGCACCACATCAGCTACGCGCCGCGTGTGTACACCAGCGCCATCAACGAGTACGGCATTCACGAGATGCTGGCCGAGGCCATGAAACTGCATGCCAAGTGGCAGTCGCGCATTCCGACCAGCGAACTGAACCGCTGGCTGGAAGTCTGGCAGATGCGCCAGAGCGTGCCCAACTTCCACGGCAAGAAGCTGAAGATGTACTTCATGACGCAGGTGGAAACCTCGCCGCCCACGTTCGCCATCTTCTGTAACCGCGCCGATTTCGTGACGCGCTCTTATGAAGGTTACTTGCAAAACAGAATCCGCGAAGACCTTGATCTGGCGGGCATTCCGGTACGCCTGAAGTGGAAGGAAAAGGGGCCGTACAAGCGCGAGAAGGGCGCGAACAACGACGACTAAAGCCAATTCAATACAGAACGTGGACTTGGGGGCAACCCTAGTCCACGTTTTTTGTGGCCTGCAAGACCGCCTGCACTGTTTCCTCCAGCGTGAGGCGCGTCGTATCCACCACCTTCCAGCCGTGCCGCCGGAACTCCTCCACGTCCTGACTGGCATGCAGCATCCGAATTACCGGCTCCAACGTCAGCGGGTCAAAGTGCTTGTTTTGGCGCAGGCAGTTGCGTTCTAAAATCACGTCCAACTCGGCCCACAGCAGGATTTTGGTGGGCGGCTCTGAGAGGTGGAAAGCTGCGGCGTCGGCTGGCCCCAGCACATCGTCAATGGCGACGGCAAACCCGGCACGGTGATAACTCTCAGCCGTCTGGCCCGCACTCTCCCGCGCCAAGTCGAATTGCCGCTGCGTTTCGGGCGTGAATTCGGGGACGGGGTGCGCTATGCCGGACACGACCCATTCCCGTAGATCGTCTACAGGCAGATGCAGGCCGAACGGAAACTGCCCCATCAGCGCCCGGCAGAGACTGGTTTTTCCGGTTCCGGGGACGCCTGTGATGATGAACAGCGACATGCTTACTCGGCGCTGTCCTTGTCCTGCATGGCGACCCAATCTTCGTAGGCCAGCGCGGGCAAGAGCGCAAAGCTGCCGACGAACAAAGTGGCGAGGGCGGCAGGCACACGCACGGGAGTTTTGCCGTTCAGCACGAGGTACAGCGCTCCCAGCGTACTCACCGCGCCGATGTCCATAAACATGATCCGGGCAAAGGAACTCTGCTTCAGCGTGGCGCGTGTGCCGAGTTCGCCGCTGCGCTTGCGGCCCATTACGGCAGTCAGCACCAGCATCGCAAACAGGCTGCCGTACAGTTTCAGGCGCTCTGGGCCAGGGCGGCGGTATTTTTCGGCGGCACTGACCGTATCGTTGAATAACATGGCTGAGCCTACCCGCTTTTGCTGTGGCCTGCCCAGATCGGCTCACCCAGATCAGTCAAGCCTCTTCCATCAACTCTGCCCCAGCAAATACTGAGAACCTACACATCCGGCTGGTCAGCACTCATTCTAGGCTAGGGTATGCAACCTTCTCCAGTTCGGCCCTCGCCCGCGCAGCACGTCATTCGCTGGATGTTGGGGGGCTTGGTGGTCTTCAGTCTCGCCGCGTGCAGCCCCGCCGGGGGCAACGACGAGGACAACGAGTCCGGCACTGTGACGGAGCAGACCCAAGAAAACGAAGCCGAAGGCGAAGATGATTAAAGCGGGCTGGGCGGCGGCGCTGACACTGCTGTTGGCCTCTGCCGAAGCCCAGACCGCGCCTGCAGTGAAGCTCACGCCGTTCGTGAGTGGCTTGGAACAGGTAACTGCCCTCACGCACGCGGGTGACGGCACCAACCGCCTGTACGCGGCGCAGCAAGACGGGCGCATTCGGGTGATTGCGGGCGGGAAAGTCCAGCCGAACCTGTTTTTAGATTTACGGCGGCGCACCAGTGCAGGCGGGGAACGGGGCTTGTTGGGGCTGGCCTTTGATCCAGCCTACAAGACTAACCGCCGCGTGTACGTGCATTACACCGACCTCAACGGCGATACGGTGCTGGCCCGCTACACCGCCTCCGCCGACTTTTCACGGGCAGACCCGGCCAGCGCCCGCACGCTGTTTACGACTAAGCAGCCCTATGCCAATCACAACGGCGGGCAGTTGGCCTTCGGCCCCGACAAGTTCCTGTATTTGGGCCTAGGCGACGGCGGAAGCGGCGGCGATCCTCTGAACAAGGGACAAGATTTGACCTCACCGCTGGGCAAAATTCTGCGATTCGACGTGCGTGGAGATACCGCCAAGCCCGCCCCCGGCAACCCGTTTGTCAGCCGCAGCGGGGCCAATCCGTACATCTGGGCGTATGGTCTGCGGAACCCCTGGCGCTTCAGCTTTGACCGCGTTTCGGGCGACCTGATCATTGCCGACGTGGGCCAGAACGAGCAGGAAGAAGTAGACCGTCAGCCCCGCGCCAGCAAGGGCGGCGAAAATTATGGCTGGAAAATCCGTGAGGGAACCGAGTGCTACGAACCGTCCAGCAACTGCACTAGCGCTGGCCTCAAGCCCCCGGTATTGGTGTATGGCCGCAATGAGGGCCAGAGCATCACGGGCGGCTACGTGTACCGGGGCAGCGCCATTCCCGCGCTGAAGGGCCAGTACGTGTTTGCCGACTTTGCCAGTGGAACCCTGTGGGCCGCCCCCGCCAGCGGCTCAGGCTGGAAAAAAGCGCAGATTGGGCGGGTGGGCAGCCCCAGCACCTTTGGCGAAGATGAAAAGGGCGAACTGTATGTGGCGGAGTACGGAACGGGGCGGATTTTGAAATTCAGTAGGTAGAAGAAACCCAATGGAATTGGCCCCGACTGTTGAAAGTCGGGGCCATTTTTCTAGGTCTACTTCACCCGCACTTGCTGTAGCCGCACGCCTGACATTTCAGGCAGCCTTCTTCGCGGATCACGGCTTTTTCCTCGCACACGGGGCAGCGTTCCCGGCTCATGCTGTCCATACCCGACACACTGACCCCCGCAGGAGATACAGACGGCAGATCGCTGCTGCCCCCAGCCAACGGCGGCAAGGCTCCGGCGTCCATGTCTTTCTGGAAGGTTTCCAGCGCCACCGCGATCAAGTCGGCTTTGCTGCCCACCAAGCGCCCGTTGTAGCTGCCGTACAGCCCACCGTTCAGGCCGCGCAGGGTTTTGATGATGGCCTGTGCGGGCACGCCGTGCTGAAGGGCAATACTGACCACGCGGCCCAAGGCTTCGCTGTCGGCGTTGGCTTCGTCGCCTGCCCGCCCGCTGATCACCATGACCTCCACGGGCTTGCCACGCAAATGGTTGACCGTGACCAGAAAGCTTCGGCGGTGGCCGCTGGTGGGATCGGTCAGCTTGACCATATCGGTGATGCCCTGTAAACGGGCGGGGCGCTCGTACACGGGGGCGGTAGAGGCGGCGGCGCGGGGGGCGGGTTGCGGCGCGGGAGCAGGAATGGGCACGCTGACGGGCTCGGCCTTCAGGCTCTCGCCCATCACGTCGGCGGCCTGCACGCTGGCGGGTTGTTCTGCTTCGGCTTCTTCCGCCTTCTTTTCTTTGGTCTTGCCGGTACTCAGCACCTGAAACTGGCGCGAGCCGTCGCGGTACACGGTGATGCCTTTACAGCCCGTGCGGTAGGCCTCGCTGTAGGCGTTTTGCACGTCCTGCACAGTCGCGCCGTTGGGCAGATTGATGGTTTTGCTGAGGCTGTTGGCCGCGTAGCCCTCCGCATCGAAGGCCACCTGCACCGTGCCCTGCATCCGCACATGGTCGGCGGGCGCGATGTCGTGGGCGCACACGAACACCTGCTGCAAAGCGTCGGGAATAAAGGCCAAGCCCACCACGCTGCCGTGGTTTTCGGACACCGCTTCAGTCACCTTGTCCCAGTTCCAGCCGCCCTTGCCGTCGTCCATGTTGGCGGCGGGCGGGTAGGTTTCCAGCAACTCTACGAACAGTGGGGCCAAGAGGGCGCGGTATTCACTGCCGATCTTGCGCCAGATGAACGGGCTGAACACGGGTTCGATGCCGCTGGAGACGCCCATCAGCATAGAAGTTGTACCAGTCGGGGCCACCGTCAGCACGGCCACGTTGCGCCGGGGTGCGTGCGGCATTTTGTCAGCGTTGCGGGTATACACCGGGTACACGCCGCGCTCTGCGCCGAGGCGTTCGCTTTCGGCAATAGCTTCCTCGCGCAGTGCCCCCATAATTTCGGCGATGGCCTGCCGTCCGGCGTCGTTGTCGTAGCGCAGGCCCAGCTTGATCAGGGCGTCGGCCAGGCCCATCACGCCCAGGCCAAGGCGGCGCAGGTCTTGCGAGGCCACCCGGTTGTCTTCCAGCGCGAACACGTTCACGTCCAGCACGTCATCGAGGAAGCGAACGCAGGTGCGAACATCGGCGCGGAAGGCGGGGAAATTGAAGGTGCTGCCCGTCACGTAGGCGGCCAGATTGATGGCTCCGAGGTCGCAGGGTTCTCCAACGGTGAGTGGGATTTCACCGCAAGGATTCGTACTCCGAATCTGGTAGCGCTCGCCCAAGTCTTTCAGGGCGCTGTATTCGTTCACGCGATCCGCAAAAATCAGGCCGGGTTCGCCCGTGCTCCACGCATGCTGGGCAATCTGATCCCACAGCCAGCGGGCGGGAATGCCCGTGCCGGAACCGGGGTTGTGATACACAGGCACGCCGCGTGCGCCGTCGTCTTCACGGTCTGGCAGGGTGGGCAGCGTGCCGTCATAAGCGCCCGTTTGAGGAAGCAATGTGTATTTGCCAGGCACATCCTGCGCGGCAATCGGCCACACGGCGTCGGCCTGCAAGGCGTTCCAGAACTTCTCGCCCACCAGAATCGAGATGTTGAAGGTAGAAATATCGCCCTCGGCAGCCTCACGGTCTAGGTCTTTGGCGGTCAGGAAATCCAGCACGTCAGGATGGTCTATGGAGATGGTGGCCATCCCAGCGCCACGCCGCGTTCCCCCTTGCCTCACCACCCGCAGTACCGGCGAATACACGAAACGCAGCGTATTCACTGGCCCGCTCTGCTCCGCACCCCGGTTGGCCCACTCTAAGAAGTTGTCAAAAATTTCCATCAAGAAGCTGACGGGGCCGGAAGAAGTGCCGCCCGATCCCTTGATAGGCGCACCCTCGGCCCGCATGTCCGACAGGTCGATGCGCGGCTCCAGCCCCAGCCGGGCATCCTCGGCCACCTTCCGAGCCGCGTCGGTAATGCCGCCCATATCGTCGGGCACGGTCTGCACGCCTTCGGGGAGCGCCCGCACGATCTGCACGCCGTTTTGGCGGGCCTGCACCACCAATTCGGGCGCAATGGCCTGCCCGTACACCACCCGCGTCCAGTTGCGAATCGCCACCGGTTGCTTGTCGCCGTCCGGCTGCGTGGGCGGGCGCATCAGCCCTTCTATAAAGTCGGTCACGTCGGCGTGTGCGGCACTCATGTAGGCCCAGCCGCGCACACCCGCGTCAGGGCGGCTGCCCTCGGCGCGGGGCATGTACACATCCAGATTCACGCCGTTGCCGCCGCCCACTTTGGTCACGAGCGCCAGTTTCTTGGCGACTTCCATCACGCCTTCAAAGCTGGCGGGGTCGTGGGCGGTGGCCCCCTGCACGAAGCAGTTGAGAACGTTCCCGTGCTGAGTTCCCGCCCCTGCCAACACACGCCCACCGGGACAGAATTTCTTTTCTGCCATCAGGTCAAAGTACTTCTGTGTCCACTCCTGCCGCACTTCCGGCGCTTCGGCCCCCGCCACCCAGTTGGCAATTCGCCGGAACATGCCCGCAATATCGCCGTCGCCGGGTTGCAGATACTGGCGCTTGGCGATGTGCTGGGCGTTGTCGTCGAAGGTGCTGAGGGCAGACAGGGGCAGGCTGGTCATGGTGAGGCTCCTTGATTGGGATGCGGGTCAGGTCAAATAGACAAACAGCAAAATAGACCTTTCACCGCCTCTTAGGGCCGTGCAGGTCAGACGGGTGAAGCTCGGAATCGTGGCCCAATACTACTCGCCAGAGGTATTAGACTACAACAGATTGTGTACTTCTGACTCTTTAGATACAAGATGCGGCCCCAATCCAAAAACGGGCTGGGGCCGCAGGAGCCGGAAAAATGGCCTTTTCTCTTTACGGTGAAGTGGTCAGAGGGATCTAGACATCCAGCCGGATCAGGAAGCGGCCACACGAGGGGCACTTGACGGGGGGCAACTTGCCCAACGCCGCCTTTTGCTGCACGTTCACAGGCAAATTCACGTTACAGCCGGTGCAGCGTCCGCCCGAGATTTCTACGACGCCCAGACCCTTTTTGGCCTTGCGAATCATGTCGTATTCCTTGACGGTGCGGGCGTCAAGGTTGGCGACCAGTTCGGCGCGTTCGGCGCGTGCGCCTTCGCCCTGATCGCGCAGGGTCTGCACCCGCGCCTCATCTTCGGTTTCCAGTGCGCCGAGGCTGGGGCGCAGGGCGCGGTGTTCGGCCCGCAGTGCGGCGGCCTTTTCGGCCAACTCGCGCTGCTGCTCGCGCAGGGGCAACAGGTCTTCTTCCATCTCCTCGGCCCGCTCGCCCAACATCTGAATACGGCTGCCGTACTGAGACTGGGCGCGGGCGTCGAAGGCGTTCTTTTCCTGCTCGTCTTTGGCGCGGGCGATCTGCTCACGGGTTCCGGCGAGGTCTAGCTCCTGCTGGCGCACTTTTTTGTCGGTGGCCTCTAGGGTAATTTCGGTGTCTTCGAGGAGGTTGTTCAGGCGTTCTTGCTCGGCGCGGGCGCTCCGGAGGGCTTCAGGAATGTTGCCTTCCTCGGCACGCAGGCGGTCTAAGTCCAGATCAAGATGCTGAACGCGGTGCAGGCGTGAAAGGGATCCGGTATCGCTCATCAGGGCCAGTCTACCCCCGAAGTAGGCCCCTACCCCCGCCGCCGCCGAAAAGCCTCTTGACCCAAATAGGGTATTTATGCCGTCCAGAACGGCCCACAGCCCTGTTCGGCACGGGGCAGACAGCGCAGGCTCAGGCTTCCTTAACCGACCCGCCCGGCACACCCAGCCTCTGTGCCGAAGACGAGCTGTAGGCCAACTGGCCCCGGAGTGCGGCACAATAGGCGGCATGACCGACTCGCGCTCACCCACCTCTGCTCCCCGCCCGGACACCCGGCCCGATTTGCAACTGGTGTCGCTGCACACCGTTCGCGGCGACCCGCATACGCGGTTGGCTGGCGCACTGGCCGCACTGGAAGGTGCAGACTGGGGTCTGCTGCTGGGCGGAGACGCGGCGCTGGCGCGGCAACTGGCGGCCATGCTGGGCGGCGGAACCCTGCGCGTAGACAGCCGCCTGAGCGTGAACCGTGACGCTTTGGCCGGGGCTGGCTTGGCCGTAGCCTCGCTGGACGCCGACTGGAACGGAGCGCGGGCCGTCTGGCTGATGGAACCCGACGCCCGCACCCTAGAACGGGCGGCGCGGGCAGGCGTGCGCGTGATCGTGGACGCCACACTGGCCCCCGGCGGCGGCTGGCCCACACGCGGGGCCGATCTGGTGGTGTACCGCGACGGCGTGACCCTGACCGGACACAGTGACGGCACGCTGGCCGCCGTGTTCGGCACGGGCCGCGCCCCCACCGCCGCCGCGCCCGCCCCCGCCGACCTCACGGTGGCCCTGGCCCTGCGTGACGTGGCGACCCTGCCTCTCCGGTTGGCCCGCGCTGCCCGCACCACCCTGCAACTGGCCGAGCGACTGGGCGGCACCGCGCTGGAAGCTGGCCCTACTGCCCTGCTGCTGGCCCCCGACGCCGCCGCCGACACCTTCTCGGCCCCCGGTGGGGTCATGGCCGCCGCCCGCAGCGTGCCCGCCGGGGTGCTGCTGACGCCCGGATTGCAAGACCTGAACGCGGTGCTGGCCCTCCTCAGAACAGAAACCGAGCAACCCGGCAAACCTTCACCCCGAGTTGACGAGCAGTGGAACGCCCCAGAGGACAGGAATCCCGCACCTGTTGCCGCCCAACCGGAAGCCCGTGAGCCAGAGCCTCAAGACGCGTCTCAGGGTGAACCGGGCCAACGCGACTCGGAGCAGCGAACCTTTGGACAACGGGACGGGCAGCGAGAGGGGCAGCAAGGCGGCCAACGCCGGGGCAGACAAGACGGCAGGCGCGACGATGGACGCCGAGGCGAGCGCACCGGCCGATTCGAGCGCCCCCGGACGGATCAGCCGCGTGCCGATCAGCCCAGACCTGACCAAGCCCGTGCTGATCAGGCCCGCCCCGAGAGCGGCGCACCGCCCGAACGCTTCACCTTCGACGCGCCTGATAACGGTGAGACCGACACCCAAACGGAAGCGGCCCCCAACCAAACTGCTCAGGCCGCCGCGCCCGCCGTTGCCCCCGTTCTCCACGCGCCGGAACCCACCTTCGCTGTGCCTTCTCCCGCGCACGATGAGGTCTGGGAGCCGGAAATCGTGTTCAGCGACACGCCCAACCCCGACGCGCTGACCGACGCCGTGCATAGGCAGTCTGAAAAAGACCGGGGCGAAGACTTGCCCGAAGAAGATGCCGTGCAGGCCGCGCCGGAAGCCGGGGCCGAGGCGAGCGTTGCAGAGGCGGAGGGTGCAGACGCAGACTCCTCGGCAGACTCCTTTGCCGAGGCGCTGGCCCAGTACGAGCAGACAGAAGCCGGGAAGACTCAGTTGGAACAGGTGGAGGCGCAGGCTGCCGCACCCACCATTCTCGCGCCCGATCTGCCGCCCACGCCGCCCGCTGCCGCACAGGCCGAAGGAGCCGAGCGCCCCGACCCCACCGCCGACCTGACGCCCGAACAGGCCGCCATCTATGCTCGCCTGCGCGACTGGCGCAACGCCGAAGCCAAGCGCCAAGACATGAGCCGCTTTATTATTGCCAGCAACGCCACCATCGCCGAAATCGCCCGCCGTGTGCCCTACACCGCCGCCGACCTGAAAGCCGTGCGCGGCATGGGGCCAGAGCGGCTCCGCAAGTACGGAGAGAAGATTCTGGAAGTGGTTCGGGGGTAAACCGCTCGGTGGAATAGGGAGAGGACAGGGCGACCTTTGGAGTCCCGCCCTCTCCCCCACCGCTCCTCTACACTTTCCCCATGACCACCGTCCGAATCGCCGCTGCCGCCTACCCCATCGACTTTTTGCCCGATTGGGCGGCTTACGAGGCCAAGATTTCGGCGTGGGTGGCGGACGCTGCGGGGCAAGGGGCAAGCGTGCTGGTGTTTCCGGAATACGCGGCGCTGGAATTGGTGGCGCTGCTGCCCCCCGACCTTCACCACGACGTGATTGGGATGCGGCCCGCGCTGCAAGCCCTGTTGCCCCAGTTTTTGGCCCTGCATTCCGGGTTGGCGCGGCAACACGGCGTCGGTCTGGTGGCGGGCAGCCTGCCTGTAGCGTACGGGCAAGGCTTCGTCAACCGGGCCTACGTGTTTGGGCCAGATGGAACCCACAGCCACCAAGACAAGTTGATGATGACCCGCTTCGAGGCCGAGGAGTGGCACATTTCGCCGGGGTCAGGGCTGCGCGTGTTCGAGCTGGGCGGCGTGCGCTACGGCATCGTCATCTGCTACGACTCCGAATTCCCGCAGATGTCGCGCCAACTGGCCGAAGCTGGGGCCGAAGTGCTGTTGGTGCCGTCGTTTACCGGGGCGCGGCGCGGCTATACGCGGGTGCGGGTAGGCAGCATGGCGCGGGCGCTGGAAAATCAGGTGTACGCCGTCCACGCGCCCCTGATCGCAGACGCCCACTGGACTTATGCCGTAGAGGAAGCGGTGGGCATGGCTAGGATTTATACCCCTTCCGACGATGGCCTCCCCGAAGACGGCGTGTTGGCGCAGGGCGGCTGGAACGAACCCGGCTGGCTGGTGGCTGACCTCGACCTGAGCCTGACCCGGCATGTGCGGGCAGACGGCCACGTGCTGAACTGGCGTGACCGGGTGGCCGCCGCCGAGCACGTGACGCCCGCAGAGGTTGTGAATCTGGATGGGGTCAGGGCATGACTACGCCCCTCACCATTCGCGCCCTCACCGTTGCCGACGCCCCTGCTTACCGCGCCGTGCGCTTGGCAAGCCTTCAGAATGACCCCGCCGCGTTCATCACCACCGCCGCCGAATTCGCCGCCCGATCCTTGCCTGATGTGGCCGAACGCCTTGCCCCGACAGACTTGGCCGTGACCTTCGGCGCATTTGCAGAAGCCGACTTGGTGGGCCTGCTGACGGTGGCCCGCGAATCCAGACCCAGCTTGATTCACCGCGCCAACGTATTCGGCGTGTCGGTGCTGCCCGCCGCACGAGGCCGGGGTGCGGGTGCGGCGTTGTTGGATGCTGGCTTGGCCCAGATTCGCACTTGGTCAGGCGTGACAGTAGTGCTGCTAGGCGTGACCGAAACCCAGCACGCCGCCCGAAGATTGTACGAGCGGCACGGGTTTACGGTGTGGGGCACGCAACCGGAAGCTGTGCAGGGCGCAGGCGGGGAACGATTGGCCGAGCATCATATGCTGCTGCGGGTGTAGTTGAGCTTGAGGGCGGTCTAAGGGTCTGGGGTCTGAGGGTCTCAGGCAAGGGCGGGAAGGCAATCGCTCGCGCTCATTCACCCCCTCTACTGCGTAGCTCTGCGAGTCCCAGCCTCCCCCCTCAAGAGTGAGGAGCTAAAACCACGACACCGCCACCCCAGATCGTCGCCGCCAATTCCATGTGAGGCCGTCGTGCGTGCAACGCGCGGGCCAATTCCATATCCAAGACGACTGGCAATTCCGCTTCAAGTGAGCGATTGAGCCGAGTGTGGACGCGACAAGATCAATCCTGCCTAGTGCAACGTTAGCTCCCCTGACCCCTTTGGGGGCGGGGGCTGGGGGGTGGGGGAGTCCAACGTAGAAAAATTCCTGAAACCCCGTGCAACACCAGCTAAAGCTAAGGCAACACCCCACCTCAGCCATTTCGCCCATGCCCCTCCCCCGCCCCGCCCGCTACTCTGCCCCATGTCCAACCTGACCACGCCCACCACACCGCCCGTGTTTATCCGCCCGCCCCGCCTCGTGCCGGGTTCGCGGGTGGCGGCCCTCAGTCTGTCCAGCGGCTTTGTGACCGAAGTGATGGCCCGCTACCGCGCAGGCGTGCGGCAAGTGGCCGAGAGCCTCAGCTGGGACATCGTGCCCGCGCCCAATGCCCTGCGTGGCCCCGACTATTTGGACGCCCACCCCGAAGCCCGCGCCGACGACCTGCACTGGGCGCTGGAAAACCCGGAGATTCACGGCATGGTCAGCATCATTGGCGGCGACGACAGCATTCGGCTGCTGCCCTACCTGAAGCCGGGTCTGATTCGCGCCCACCCCAAGGCGTTTCTGGGCTACAGCGATTCCACCTTTACGCTGATGCAGTTTGCGCGGGCGGGCGTCATGGCCTATCACGGCCCCGCGCTGCTCACCGATCTGGCCGAAAACGGCGGTATTCATGCCTTTACGCTGGAGGGCTTGCGGCGGGCACTGGTGCTGGATGAACCCTTTGACCTGACGCCCGCCCCCGAATGGACGCAAGGCGGAGAGGACTGGGAAGATGAGGCCTCGCAACATATTCGCCGTCCCTTTGCACCCGGTGACGGCTGGGAATGGTTGCAGGGCCAAGCACCCGCCGAGGGGCACGTGCTGGGCGGCTGCCTAGAGGTGCTGGACATGCTGAACGGCACTCCCGGTTGGCCTGCCCCCAATCTGTGGCACGGCGCGGTGCTGGCCCTAGAAACCAGCAACGATGTGCCGCCGCCCGCGCAAGTCGGCTACTGGCTCCGCAATTTTGCCGCGCAGGGCATCCTGTCCGGGGCCACTGGCCTGATCCTTGCCCGCCCACGCGACTACACGCCCGACATGACCGCCAGCCTGTACCGCTGGGTACGCCGCGTACTGGCCGAGGCAGGCCGCGCCGATCTGCCCGTCGTCGCCAACGTAGATTTTGGGCATACCAGCCCTCAATTGACTCTGCCGATAGGCGCGAGAGTCAGGCTCGATCCGGCAGCGGGACGGGTGACGGTGACGTCGTAAAACTGGATTTGGGAGGCAGTCTAAGGGTCTAGGGTCTGAGGGTCTAAGGAAGGGCGGGAAGGCAATCGCTGACACTCACTTCCCCCCTCCCGCTGCTTTGCAGCGCCCTCCCCCGCAAGGGGAGAGGGACGAAAGAGGCCCGCAGCGTCCCCGCCCCATCCGTGTGAGGCCGTCGTCCACGCAGTGGGCGGGCCAATTCCAATGTCAAGACGATTGGCAATTCCGTTTCAAATGAACAAGAAAGCCGAGTCTGAATGCGACAAGATCAATCCTCCCGAGCGGAGCGCTTCGCTCCCCCTACCCGGTGGGGTAGGGGGCTGGGGGGTGGGGCAAATCGTGGGACAAGCCCCAAAACCCGCTCTCCATTTCTCGCTGAAGCCGAAGCCTACCCCTCCCCCACCTCATCCTCGTCATCCCCAAGCGCCGCCCCCGGAATCGTCAGCACGAACTCTGCGCCACTGGTGGGCTGCGTGCTGGCAGTCAGTGTGCCGCCATGCATCACGGCAATTTGGCGGCTCACACTCAGGCCGAGGCCGCTGCTGCCGCTGCCACTCACGAACGGCTCGAAAATCCGGTCTCCGAGTTCGGCAGGCAAGCCGGGGCCGGTGTCGCACACGCGGAACGTGATGACTTCCGGCGTTTCAGTGAGCGTGATGACCACGCGCCCATCGGGGCCAGCGGCGCGGCGGCCATTGGCAAGCAGGTTGCGAATGGCCTGTGTAAGCCGATCTGGGTCGCATAGCAGGCTGCCCGTCCAGTCTCCATCGAACACCGTGCCGGGAACGAGGCGGTCTAGGCGGCCCTGCAAGGTGCGCGAGGGAATGAAGTGCCACGCCAGTTTCAGTTCCAGTTGCCCGCGTGCCAGCTGCATCAAATCCTGCGTGGTAAAGGTCAGTTCGTCGGCCACCAGTGCGGCGCGTTGCACTTCGGGGTCAGCAGTGCGCTCGCTGGCCCGTGCAAGGCTGGCCCGCAGCACCGTCAGAGGCGCGCCCAATTCATGCACGATCTGGCCCAACAGTTGCTTTTCGCGGGCCTGCCCCGCATCAATTCTGACCAACAGGCGGTTGATGGCCGTCAGCAAGCGGTGAACCTCGTCCTCGCGGGCAGGGAGCGGCAACGTGGCTACAGAGTGGGTCGGGTCGATCTGGTCGGCCAAAGCAGCGGCGCGGCCCAGTCCATTCAGGGCGCGGCGGCCCACCCACAAGCCAATCAGGAGCATCAGCACAGGCGTGACCAACAGCGCCAACGCCAACGCCCGACTGGCACTGGCACGGGCATCGACAAGCGCGTCCGTAGGCAGGCCCACCCACAGCGTGCCGAAACCCTCCACCTTGCGCGTGACGGCGCGAACCGGGGTATTTTGAATGTTGACCTCTCGCTGACCTTCGAAGGGAAAAGGTGACTTGTCGTAATCAAGCAAACTGAGGCTGGCAACGGTCACTCGGTCATCTTTGATCAGCATGGTGTAGCCGCCCGCTGGAACGGACACCTTACCCAACCTCGGGCCCACGTAGGCTTCGGCCAAGGTATCGGCCCGCTCGTTCAGGCGGGCGTCGAATTGAGCGTCCATCTGGCGCAGCAAGAGCGTTATGACGCCCAGCCCGATCACGCTAATTAAGGCCAACGCCACCAGCGTATACACCAGCGCCAGTCGGAAGCGCAGGCTGTGCCGCCACGCCACCCGCGCCGTGTGCAGGCCCGCACCGGGGGTAATCGGCACGCCGCGCCCAGCCACCTGCACCACGCCCGACATCGTGGGGGTGCGGGTCAGGTCGGCATCGGCGGGAGCAACCGGGCGCGGCGTCATGGGCAGCTAGAAAGACTCAGGCCGCTCAGACCTGAAGCACGTAGCCGACGTTGCGAATCGTGCGAATCCGCAGGTCGCTGGCCGACTGTTCCAGCTTTTTGCGAAGCTGCGAAATCCGCACTTCCACCGAGTTGGAGTTGGGCGTTTCCCAGCCGTACAGATGCGACTCTATGTCGGCGCGGCTGAACACACGCTCCGGCGTCCGCATCATCAGTTCCAGAATCCGGGCTTCATGCTCAGTCAGATTGATGTTCTTGTCGTTCACGGTGAGCAGCAGACTAGAGGTGCTGAGGCTGGTGTTGCCCAGATTCACACCCGTTCCGGCGGCAGTACGGCGCAGCAGGGCCGTAATGCGGGCGTCGAGTTCCGGCATCGCAAAAGGCTTGGTCAGGTAGTCGTCGGCCCCGGCATTCAGGCCCGCCACCCGCTCCTGCACGCCGCTGCGGGCCGACAGCACCAGCACAGGCGTACTGGAATATTGCCGGAGCGCCTGCACCAGATCGAGGCCGTCGCCGTCAGGCAAGTTCAGATCCAGCAAAATCAGTTGGGCGCTGTGCGTGCCCAGCCAAGCCTGCGCGTCTTTCAGCGTCGCCGCGTGATGCACCTGATAATCGGCGGACAGGTATTCCTTGAGCAGCGGCCCCAAATGGGGATCGTCTTCGACAACCAGAATCTGCGCGAGCATGGGTCAGTCTCCTTGAGGAAAAGATGAGAGTTCTGGGCTGATCTTACGCTGCTGAACCCCAACTTTAAGAGAATGGAGGCCCCACCAACGGCGCAGGCCCGGACACCCCCTCAGCATGAATCCTATTTGTTGTCTGTTCCGGCGGATTTCAGGCCCGGCAGGCTCAGCGTTTGGCCGCTGGGCTGCCCGCTGACACTCAGTTTGAAGGTCGACAGAAACCGGGCCAGCGTGAGCGTGGTGTTGGCCGCCGCCGCGTTCGCCGTTTGGGTACTCATGCGTTGTTCGGGCGCTTGCAGGGTCAGTTGCCCGGCCTTCAGTGTGCCGTCGTAACGGCTTTGCAAGCCCGGAAAGCTGCCCTTGGCCTTTTCCTCGTCGGTCTGAGAAAACAGCACCACCACGGGGCCGCTGTAATTGGGAACCAACTGCACGCTGAACTTATTCCCGGTGCTTTCGCCGTAGCCCAGCTTGGTTTGCAGTTCCCGATCCCACACAATCAACTTGAGGCCCTGTGCCGGAGCGGCAAGAGCAAACAAAAGGATCAGGAGGAAGGTACGGCGTTTCATTAGGGTCAGTGTATCCAATGGGGGGCAACAGGCTGAAAAACGGGTGCTCAGGTAACGAAAAGTTCACAACCATTTGAACGATTTGCTCTTTGCTCAGGATGCCAGAAATCCTTTGACCCCTCATCTTATCTGCCCAAGCTGACGCGCCCTTGACCAGAACTTAAAGAATGTGCTGGCCTCCCGCCCTTAGCCCTTCCGCACCGCGAGAATCACGCGCTCGTGGGCGCTGACGGCGACTTCAGTACAGGTCAGCCGAGGACAGAGCCACAAGCCTTCACGCTCCGGGTCGCCGCCGTGTAGGGCTGCGGGCAACAGCGCAGGCGGGCTGAAGTTGTCCAGCACCAGCATTCCGCCGAGATTCAGGGCAGCAATCAGAGCGTCCAGATGTTCTGTTTCGCGTTTGGCCGGGGCGTAATCACTGAAGATCAGATCGAAGGGGCCGTGTGCGAGGGCGTCCTGCCAGTCGCCGTGCAGGGCCGTCACGCGGGCCTCACCCTTCAAGACCTCACGGGTGACGCTTGCCCGCTCCGCATCAGCTTCGGTAGTCAGCAGATGTGCACCCGGACTCATCCCAGACAGCAACCACGCCGCGCCCACGCCTGTGCCGCTGCCCAGTTCTGTCAACCGTGCGCCGGGGCGGGTAGCCGCCAACGTTCGCAGCAATCGCCCAGTCTCTAGGCTGCAAGAGCGGTCAAAGTTCAGGCGCTCGGCTTCGGCTAAGGCGTGGGCTACACGGGGAGGGAGCGTCCGGGCAGGCGGGGTCTGGTTCCACGCTGCCAGCACCTCCCGCACCTGTTTGTCGTCGGCCCAAGGCAGCGCACGCGGGTTGATCCATGCCCGCGCCCGCCGTTCGGGGCTGGGGTGCAGTTCGGGGTGATCGGGGTGAAGGCGGGCCGGGAAACACAGCGTCCCTTCCGTGAGCAAGACAGGTTCGCCCGTCAGTTCTACGACTGCGCCGCATTCTTCCCACGCTTCCCGCACCGCCGCCGCGCCCGCGTCCTCGCCGGGGTGAATGCCGCCGCCGGGGAGAGTCAAGCCGCCCGATTCCCGCTCGGTCATCAGGATTCGGCCTCTGTTTTGACCAAACTGGTGTTCGATCCACACGCAGGCGCGGCCAGTTCTGTTGTCGGGTTGTGGGGTGTAGGCTGTCGGAAGTGGGTCGGCTTCTGTTGGTTCCCACCCCTCAAGCAAGAGTGGTAAAACTTCGTTCAGATCAGCTCGCCGCTTACGCAGGGACGCCACTGCGCCGGAGGCATGGAGGGCTTGGGCGGCGGCCAGATCGTCGGCATAGGGCGCGAAAGACTGGAAGAAAGGGGAATAAGGATTGTGCTCATTCTCCAGAAAGCCCACCAGCGCCAACCGCAGTGCCGCCGCCTGCACCACTTCCGGTGCCCTTCCCACCGAAATGCCCTTTTTGGCGACATACGGATCATCGGTGAGCAGGCGTGTGCAGCCCGCCCAAGGGTCAGGCGCGGCGTACTGCACGGCGCGGATGCTGCTCATGGCGATGGCTCCGGCGCACTGGGGGCAGGGCTGCACGGTGGTCAGGACTGTCCAGCCGTACACCTCTGGACGCGGCGTTTCGGCCAAGTTCAGCAGCGCATTGATTTCGGCGTGGGCCAAATCGTGCCCGCCGATCTGCCCGCCTTCTGCCCCCCGTGCCTCGCCCAAGCGGTTGCGCCCGCGTGCGATCACGTTGCCGCCTGCGTCCACAATCACCGCGCCGATGGGATAGGAGCCGGAGCAGTAGGCGGCCCAAGCTTCGGCCAACGCCGCGTGCCAAGCGGCAGGGAACGAGTTGGAGAGTGTGGTCTGGTCTGGCCCACGTTCCACGAGCCGTCCGCCACGCTCCGCACTCATACGGACTCGCTCTGATTCCCGAACATCCGCAACGACACCGGATGCTCTTCCATCGCCGCCAGTCCGTACTTGTTGCCACTCGCTCCGCTCGGATGATTCTCGCGAATCATCGCAATTTGGTATCACAGCGCCCCCCGGTTCCGCTCGATCAGATCATCCAGCGCCTCCCGCAGCAGGCTGGCTTCTGTGCGGCCCAGCGCACTGCTCAGCTTTGCCAGCCGTTCCAGTTGGCTTTTGGGATAATAGTTGCTCTTCAGTACCATCTTGGATTCCACGAAAATGCAGGCGCGGCTGCGGCCTTCGCGTTTGGCCCGCAAAAGGGCTTCATCGGCGGCGCGGTACAGGTCGGCGTAGGTGCTGGCGTGCGCGGGGCGTGAAGCGATGCCCACGCTGAGGCCGAGGGTGCGCGGCCAGTGCGGGTCACGGTGAATCTGAAAATGGCGGATGACTTCATCGAAGAGAATCAGGGCCGTTTCAGCAGCCGTTTCGGGCAAAATCGCCGCGTACTCGTCGCCGCCGATGCGCCCGATGATGCTGCCACTGGGCAGAGAGCCGCTGAGCAGGCGCTCTATACCGCGCAGCACCCGGTCTCCTTCGGTGTGGCCGAGCGTGTCGTTCAGGGTCTTGAAGTGATCCAAGTCCAGCACGGCCAAGGTCAAGGGAGCTGCACCCAAACGGTCAAAAGCGTCTTCAAAGGGATTGCGGGACAAAATATCGGGGCGAGCCATCGGTGTTCCTCCAGGGTGGGGACAAAAGGGTGGGACGATCAACCGGGCATCAGGTCAATCTACATGTATGTTGTTCTTACATATATATGTTACACGCCATAGACCAAAAGGCAATACATGATTTGAGCGTGCTAGACGCACTTGAGCGCACCACACTCAGATTCTCAGCTTCCTCTATTTGACATTTCTGTAGAAGAGCGACTAGCATTGCGTCTGGAACGGCAAAAACACGCCGGGTTGTCTGGCGGGTGTTGTCATTTATCCCAATTCACATTACGGAGGACTACCCATGCTTAAACCTTTGGGCGATCGTGTGCTGGTTGAAATTGTTGAAGACACCGAAACGAAGACTGCGGGCGGCTTGTACGTGCCTGACAGCGCCAAAGAAAAGAGCCAGCGCGGGCGCGTCGTCGCTGTCGGCAACGGCAAAGTGCTGGAGAACGGAACCCGGATGGCCGTTGAGGTCAACGTGGGCGACGTCGTGTACTTCGCCAAGTACGGCGGCACCGAAGTGACGTTGGAAGGCAAGAACTACAGCCTGCTGGCCGAACGCGACATCCTCGCCATCGTTGAGTAAAGGCTGAACTAGGCTGCCATCACTGGTAGGCCTGCCCTTGCCACTCACGAGTAAACACTTCCCACTTCATTTTTAGGAGAACCATCATGGCTAAACAGCTTGTATTTGATGAAACTGCCCGCCGCGCCCTCGAACGAGGCGTGAACGCTGTCGCGAACGCCGTTAAAGTGACCCTTGGCCCCCGTGGCCGCAACGTGGTCATCGAAAAGAAATTTGGTAGCCCCACGATTACCAAAGACGGCGTGACCGTTGCCAAAGAAATCGAGTTGGAAGACAAGCTGGAGAACATCGGCGCACAGCTGCTGAAAGAAGTGGCGAGCAAGACCAACGACATCACGGGCGACGGCACCACCACCGCCACCGTGCTGGGTCAGGCTGTTGTTAAGGAAGGCCTGCGTAACGTCGCCGCCGGAGCCAACCCCCTCGCCCTCAAGCGCGGCATCGAGAAAGCCGTGCTGGCCGCCATCGAGGAAATCAAGAAGCTGGCCGTGCCTGTCGAAGACAGCGACGCCATCAAGAAAGTCGCGGGCATCAGCGCCAACGACGATCAGGTCGGCGAAGAAATTGCCGCCGCAATGGACAAGGTCGGTAAAGAAGGCGTCATCACCATCGAAGAGAGCAAGGGCTTTGACACCGAAGTGGACGTGGTGGAAGGCATGCAGTTTGACAAGGGCTTTATCAACCCCTACTTCGTGACCAACGCCGAGAAGATGGAAGCCGTCCTCGAAGACGCCTACATCCTGATCAACGAGAAGAAGATCAGCAACCTCAAAGACCTGCTGCCCGTGCTGGAAAAAGTGGCGCAGACGGGCCGTCCCCTGCTCATCATCGCGGAAGACGTGGAAGGCGAAGCCCTCGCGACCCTCGTGGTGAACAAGCTGCGTGGCACCCTGAACATCGCCGCTGTGAAAGCCCCCGGTTTCGGTGACCGCCGCAAGGAAATGCTGCGCGACATCGCTGCCGTGACTGGCGGCCAAGTGGTCAGCGAAGACCTCGGCCACAAGCTGGAAAACACCGGGATGGACATGCTGGGCCGCGCCGCCCGCATCCGCATCACCAAAGACGAAACCACCATCGTGGACGGCAAGGGTGAGCAGACCGAGATCGACGCCCGCGTGAACGCCATCAAGGCCGAACTGGACACAACCGACAGCGACTACGCCAAAGAGAAGCTTCAGGAGCGCCTCGCCAAACTCGCAGGCGGCGTGGCCGTTATTCGCGTGGGCGCAGCCACCGAAACCGAACTGAAGGAAAAGAAGCACCGCTACGAGGACGCCCTCAGCACCGCTCGCAGCGCTGTTGAAGAAGGCATCGTATCGGGCGGCGGCACCACGCTGCTCCGCATTATTCCCGCCGTTCGCAAGGCCGCCGAAGCCCTTAGCGGTGACGAGGCCACGGGCGCACGCATCCTGATTCGTGCCCTCGAAGAACCCGCCCGCCAGATCGCCATGAATGCCGGATTCGAAGGCAGCGTTGTCGTCAACGCCGTCATCAACTCCGACAAGCCCCGCTACGGCTTCAACGCCGCGACGGGCGAGTACGTGGACGACATGATCGCCGCTGGCATCGTCGACCCCGCCAAAGTGACCCGCACGGCGCTGCAAAACGCCGCCAGCATCGGCGCACTCATCCTCACCACCGAAGCCATCGTCTCCGACAAACCCGAGAAGCCTCAGGCTCAGGGCAACGGCGGCGGCTCCCCCGACATGGGCGGAATGGACTTCTAAAGCAAGCAGACTTAAAAGAGAGCCGGGGCGTTTGCCTCGGCTTTTTTTTGATTGGGCCAGTTGGTTGGGCCAATTTTATTTGGCCTCTACTGAACACTTTTCCCCTATGCTGCGCTCAAGTTGAGTGTTCCAGCCAAGTCCGATTTGCCGCCCGCGCCTCTCTCCTCTTTGCCGCCGACATTGCGCTGGTCAGCGGCTTGGGCGTTTCCGGTGTCTTCTCCGCAGGCGCGGGCGGGCGTGCTGCGCGGGGCGCTGGCCTTGCTTACGCTGCTGCCGGGGTGGGTGCTGAATCTGGGCTACCGCTGGGATGTGGCGACCCGGTTGTATTTGGGCACTGTGCCCACTTTTCCGCCCTTGCGTTGGTCACGGCGAGTTGTGCGGCAAGGTTTGGTGGTGTGGGGGGTCATCGCGATTAGCCTCAGTCCCGGCGCAGTGTTGGCCCTGTTGGGCGGCGGCGCGAGGTTGGCACGGGCGCAGGCTTTGGCCCAAGGATTATGGCTGCTGGCGGGACTGTTGCTGCTCGCCGCCTTCCTATTGGTGCCCGCAGGCATGACCCGGCTGGGCTGCCAGGGAGACCGAACCGTGTTCACCGCGCCTTGGCGCTTGTGGCGGCCCGTGCGGCTGCGTCTGGGTGCGTATCTGTATGCTTGGTGTATCGCAGGTAGTGCCATCGCCGTGTCATTGGCTGTTCCGGCAGTGCTGGGCGCAGCGGGCTGGCTGTCCCTTTGGACATGGGTACACACTGTCCCCGCTCTGCGGCCCCCGCCTGCACTTCACAGCATCACGGTATTGGAGGGATTGGCCTTCTTGCTGAATACTGTCCTATTTTTTGTGCTGAGCGTCTGGGCTTGGCAAGTGGCTGGCTACGCTTTTACGGTGGCGCTGTACGGGGGCTACCCTCAGGGCAAACCCGTAGATTGAAGCCATGCCCCCCATGCTAATCGTATTCTCTGGCCTCCCCGGTTCTGGCAAATCTACGCTGGCGCTGGGGCTGGCGACTTACCTGAACGCCGTGTATCTGCGCCTGGACACCATCGAGGCGGCGCTACTGAATGCGGGTCTGCCCTCGGTAGGCGTTGAGGGCTACGCGGTGGCCTACGCCCTCGCTGCCGATGCGTTGCGGCTGGGGCAAACGGTGGTGGCCGACTGCGTGAACCCCCTGCCCGTGACGCGGGAGGCATGGCAGGCGGTGGCACGGGAGCATTCCAGCCGGATCCTAGACGTAGAGGTGATCTGCTCGGACGTGCATGAGCATCGGCGGCGAGTGGAAACGCGGCAGGCCGATGAGGGCAACTGGGCCGGACGCTGGCAGCCGCCCACATGGGAAGCGGTGGCACGGCACGACTACGCGGAATGGACTTCGCCCCGAACGGTGATCGATACGGCCAGTGGAGAAAAGGCAGAACAGCTGGTCAGGGTGCTGAGGTTGGTCACAGTTCCACTATGATTCAGACGCTATTCATCCGTCGCCACGTCTCACGACGCGACAACTGACCACTAAATATTTACTGTAAACAGGACAGTCATCTGGTCAATTCTGCAATACAGACGTAAGAGAATAGACAGGAATAATAGTTTAGGGTGAATTATGTCACCGTCTGTTCACTTGGAAAAAGCCGGACGCACTTGGGTCTTTTGGCTCTGGTGTGTCTGTCTGCTCTGGAGTGGGAAGGCATTGGCGGCCCCCAGCCTGGGCATCTGTACGGCACTCGGCGGGACTCTGGCGACCAATCTGTTCGAGAACGACGGAAGCTTCGGCTCGCTGAGCGGCACACCAGCCAATCCGACTTGGGCTGGGGCACTTGCGCCGGGGCGCACGACCCTCAAATACATCGACAACACCATCCGGACTTCACCCTGGGCAGGCAGCCCCGAAGACGGCGAATACACCGTCAGCAACAGCAGTGCGTTCCGCTCCAACTTCAACAATGCTTGGTGGTATTTCACCGACCATACCGGCTCTACCACAGGCGCACCCAGCAACAACCTCAACGGCCTGATGATGGTCATCAACGCCAGCTTTACGGCGGATATTTTTTATCAACAGACGCTGACCGTCACGCCCAATACCAACTACGAATATGGCCTGTGGATTATGAATATGCTGCGCGTTTCAGGCATTACCCCCGACATTCAAATCGAAGTTGACCGGATCGTGAACGGAACAGCCCTGCCCACCCAAGTGGTGGCCCAAACAGGTGACATCGCGCCATCTAACCCTGCCACATGGAGACCGTTTGGCGCAGTCATCAACAGCGGCCCCGCAACGCAAATGACGGTCAAGTTCAGAAACAACAATCCGGGCGGCGGCGGCAACGACCTCGCCATCGACGATCTTTCGTTTACCGGTTGCACGGGCCTGAATATCGGCTCACTCAGCGGCACGGTGTTTTTGGATGTTGACCGCAATAACACCCCCAATATCCCGGCCACCGACAGCGCCCTGTCCGGAGTTACAGTACAGCTGGTCAATGCTACCGGAGCAGTGACCGCCAGCGCAGTTACCACCAGCACTGGGGCCTACAGCTTCCTCAATGTTCCGGCAGCCACCTACACGGTCAGGGTGCAGCCCAGCGATCCCCCCATCAGCCCAACCTACGTAGCGACCAGTCCGGCGGGGGCACAGCGCACTGGCGTCGTTATCAGCAACGGGGCTTTTATCGTGAACCAAGATTTTGGATACCAACAGGGTGTAGATGTGCAAGCCCTCAAAACCCAGCGCGTAGGCTCCACCGGCAACTTTAGCAGCGCTGCCCTGACCGCCGTTCCCCGCACCCGGTTCGTGCAGTATCAGTTGACCCTCAGCAACGCCGGAAGTATTCCTATTCTCGCGCCCAGCAGCCTGCAAGACGTGTTGGACAGCCGATTTACCTCGCCCAGCATCGTCACGGCAGCGGCGGCAGCGGGCGGGGCCACCGGGTGTGCGGCTGCGTTCGGCACGGGCAGCACCGCCAACACCCTCACGCTCACGGCGGCAACCCTGCCCGTCGGTGCATCCTGCGTCGTCACGGTTCAGGTACAGGCCACTACTGCGGGTGCACTCACCAACACTGCCACAGCGTTCCCGCCCAGCGGTATCCCCGACTACAACACCAGCAACAACCGCGCCCAAGTGGCCACGACGGTCTTAAACCCGCCTGCCGTGACTCTTTCTAAATCGGCCAGAAATCTGGGGCTGCCCACTGCACTTAATCTTGCGGCCCCCTACGGCACAGTCATTACGGGCAAACCCGGCGATATAGTTGAATACTGCCTGAACTACGCAAACGCGGCAGGGGTACTGGACGCCCCGAATTTTGTGATCACCGATGCGCTGCCGCCCAACGCCGTGGCGTGGTTGGTTGGGTACGGCGGCAGCAACGGCCTGCAATGGAGGGCCACCTTTGCCGGAGTGACGACCACCACCCTGCTGACCAGCGGCAGCGGCGACGATGCAGGCGACCTGAACACCAGCGCCGTGCTGCGGGTCGGCACCCTGCGCTCTGGCGGCAGCGGCAGCTTGTGCTTCCGCACCACCATTCAGTAGGTGGGCCGCCCATCTCACCGCGCCCCGGTAGGCTAGGGCGATGATTCCCACCCTGCTCGTCGTTTCTGGCCTGCCCGCTTCTGGTAAAACGCAGTTGGGCATGCAACTGGCCGCCCAACTGCGCTGGCCCAACGTAACCAAAGACGATTACAAGCAACTGCTGCACGACGGTCTGCCTGATCTCACCAACGCCCAATCCGGCCCCCTCAGCATGCGGCTGATGTACCACGTGGCAGGCATCACGTTGGCGGCGGGGGTGAATACGGTGCTGGAAACCCACTTTTACCGGGGCCTCAGCGAAGGGCATATTCAGGTGTTGGCAGAGATTCACGGGGCGCGGTTGCTCCAAATTTTCTGCCATGCCCCCGTTGACGAACTGGCACGGCGACATGCGGTGCGGGTGGCGTCCGGCCTGCGCCCACACATCGACCATGCGTCGCTGGATCATTACAACGTGCCCGACTTCTGGTGTCATACGCCGCTGGATCTGGCCGCACCACTGCTGCGGGTGGACACGACCCAAGCCGTGGATGTGGCAGAAATAGTGGCTTGGGTCAGGTCGGCTATCGGCTGAGCTAGGCTTGGTTACAGTGGGCCATGTCCTCGACATTCGCGGCACACTTTGGTGCATTCAGCCATCAGCACACGCCTTCCGAGCGCGGGGCAGAATTGCTGTCTGCTTTGAATGAGTCCGCTGAATTTAGTGCGGATCACGTCAATCTCAACGGGTGCGGACTGACCTCCTTGCCGCCCAGTTTGAGGAGATGCAACAAAGCGCACGTCTTCAGTCTCTACGACAACCAGCTCACCGAAATCCCCGATTGGCTCTGGGACTGGGCAAATCTAGAGACACTCAACCTCTCGGCCAATCAGCTCACGCACCTGTCAGCAGATCTGAGACGGCTGACTGCCTTACGAATGCTGGACTTGGGACACAACCGCTTGGATATGTTGCCCGATGTGTTCTCTGGTTTCACGCATCTTAAATTCCTGTATCTCAGCAACAACCGCCTGACGGCACTGCCAAATTCTATGCGTCACCTGTCTGTCTTGACCTATCTCAACATCGCAGACAATGGGTTCACAGCACTTCCGAACTGGCTCTGCGAACTTAAGAACTTGCAGGAAGTTCGGGCCTACAACAACGCTTTGAAAAGTCTTCCAGACCATTTGGGCCAACTGACAAATCTGCGTGAGCTGCACATGATGAAAAACGCGCTGACCATGCTTCCGGCCAGCTTGGGCGAGTGCAGTCAGCTAGAGCAGTTGATGCTTCAGAGCAACCAGATTGCCTGCTTGCCCGACAGCATCGGAGAATTGGCAGCGCTTACAGAATTGGACTTGCGGTTTAACCAGCTGAGCCAGTTGCCAGAAGCTCTCGGCCAGCTTCAGCACTTGCGCTCCCTAGACTTGCGGGCCAACGCGCTGACAAGCATTCCAGACAGCTTGGCCTCCCTGCCCAATCTCAGAAAGCTGGATTTGCGCTGGAACAGAATGACCGCGCTCCCCGCTGTGTTCCGGCAGCTGGAGGAGCGTGGGTGCTTGATCTATACCTGAAATTACTTGGCTGTGATCGGCGTTGCGCTCACCGCCGCCCCCTTGACCTATACCCGCTCTGCTGCCAGCTCCCGGCCCTTCACCCCCATTGGGGGTAAACCCGTCAGAATTCCGTGAGAGGTGGTCATGAATACTACGGATCTGATGTTGCTGCGTTCTCCGGTGCTGGGCGTTCCACACGCGTTTACCACGCGGCGAGGAGGCGTGTCGGCGGGAGCGTTCGCGTCGTATGAAGGCGCAGGGCTGAATTTGGATGACCGCGAGGACAACCCGGCAGACGTGGCCGAGAACCGCCGCCGCGTGGCCGAAGCACTGGGATTTGGGGTGGAACAGGTGGCCCGCCTGAACCAGATTCACGGTGTAGACGTGCTGGAAGCCCTCAGCGCTGGCGTGCAGACCGCCGACGCGTTGGTGTCCTGCACGCCGGGACTGCTGCTGGCGATTGGCACCGCCGACTGCTATCCCCTCTTGCTGGCGGATGAAGACGCCGGAATAGTAGGTGCGGCACACGCGGGTTGGAAGGGCACGCTGGGCCAAATCGGGGCGCGGACGGTAGAGGCCATGACCCGGCTGGGGGCGACTCCGGGCAACATTAAAGCTGCCATCGGCCCCGGCATCTGCGGCGCACGCTATGGGGTCAGTGCCGAAGTCGCGGGTCAGTTCCGGGCAGCGGGGATGGCAGACGCGGTGATTGCCGTAGACGGCGGCGAACACCTTGATTTGGCTGGGGCCAACCGCGCTGGACTGCTGGCAGCGGGCCTTCTTCCCGAACACATTTGGGTCAGCGGGCGGTGCAGCACCGAAGACGATTTCTATTCTTACCGCCGCGATTCTGGCCGCACTGGGCGCATGTGGGCCGTGATCGGTCTATCCACAGCAACAGGACAGAACGCATGAGCAACCCATCTGCCCGCCCCCCGTTCCTGCGCCGCAGCCTGCTCAAACCCCGCGACGTGTTGCCGCACATCCACGACATCACCCCCGAATTTTTGGCCGAACGCGGCTTACACGGCCTGCTGCTGGACTTAGACAACACCATGATTCCCTATGGCAGCTACGAAGAACGCGCCGACGTGATGTTGTGGGCCGCCAACTTGCGGCGGGGCGGCATTCGGTTGTACATGCTCAGCAACGCCACGGGCAAGCGTGCCCGCTTTTGGATGGACAAGCTGGGGTTCGAGGGCGCAGAGGGTGTGGGCATGGCTGGAAAACCCCACCCCCGCGCCTACCGCGCCGCACTTGCCCAGATGAACTTGCCCGCGCATCAGGTGGCGATGGTGGGCGACCAACTGTTTACCGACGTGCTGGGCGGCAACCTCAGCGGCATGCACACCATTTTGGTTCACCCGTTGGGGAGCAATTCTTTGCCGCATACCCGTTTGGCCCGCACGCTGGAACGGGCCGTTCTCAAACGCTACGGCCACGACTGGAAGGCCTGACCGTGCCGCCTCCCCCACACTTCTCCTCTGCTGCTCCACTTCCCTGTTTCCCTACCCCCTCGATCTGACCTTTACCCCTCACTGGAGGCTTGACTGTGGCTCTTTCTATTGGTGACCGGCGCTTAGGCGCAATTTTGCTCGAACAGGGGTATGTCAACGACACCGACCTGCAACGCGCCCTCGTGCGGCATGCCGAGATCGGGGGCCGACTGGCCGATATTCTGATCGACACCGGACTGGTGGGCGAAAAACGTATTGCGCGGGCCATCGAGGAAGCGCTGGGCATTCCGCTGGTGAACTTGCTGGTGGTCACGCCGGAAGAGGCCGCCCTGAAATCGGTGCAGGCCCAAACGGCACTGGCTTCTCAGGCGTTCCCGTTTGCCATCGACGGCGGCACCCTGCGCGTGGCCCTCGTCGACCCGCTCTCCAGCATGGCGCTGGAAGCCCTAGAGGACGACAGCGGCCTGATGATCGAGCCGTATCAGGCCTTGCGCGACCAGATCATGTGGGCGATGGCGACCCATTACCCCGAACTGGGGATTACGCCCGCCTTGCCGGATGAGATCGGAGAGGGCGGCGGCAGCATGTTGGGCCAACGCCTGATGGGACGCGGCCTGATCAACGACGCGCAGTTGCAGGTGGCGCTGGACGTGCAGCAACAGACCGGAGAGGCGCTGGGCGGCACCCTGATTGCCCAGCAGATCATTACCGAAGACCAGTTGT